>NZ_JRPQ01000001.1 GCF_000762405.1 Hoylesella timonensis S9-PR14
TGAACTCGGAATAATTCATAATTCTTAATTCATAATTCATAAACCAACAACTCGTCAACTTGTGAACTCGTCAACTAAAAAAACTACAAACATGCCAAACTAACTACTCCCCTCCCTTTGGGGGAGGGGCAGGGGGAGAGGCTCTTTTAACTCGTCAACTCGTGAACTCGTCAACTAAAAAAAAACTTATAAACTCATCAACTCAAAAACTTAAAAACTTATAAATGAACATCTTAGTATTAAACTGCGGAAGCAGCTCTATCAAGTATAAACTCTACAACATGACCGATGAGTCAGTGTTGGCTCAAGGAGGTGTAGAACGTATTGGTCTCGATGAGGCCTTTGTGAAAGTAACCTTGCCCAATGGCGAGAAAAAGAAAATCATGCACGACATGCCCGACCACAAAGAAGGCGTGAACTTCGTGTTCTCTTTGCTCACCGACCCCGAGATTGGGGCTATCAAGTCCTTAAACGAGATTGATGCCGTTGGACATCGTGTCGTGCAAGGTGGCGACCTGTACGAAAAATCCACCCTCGTCGACAAGAGTGTGGAGGATGGTATTGAGAGTTTATGCGACCTGGCTCCTGTGCACAATCTTGGACACTTGCGTGGACTTAGGGCTGTTGACGCGCTCATGCCTCACGTTCCGCAAGTAGCCGTGTTTGATAATGCGTTCCATAGCACCATGCCCGATTACGCTTATCTTTATGCCGTTCCTTATGAGATGTACGAGAAATATCATGTACGCCGTTACGGCTTCCACGGAACCAGTCATCGTTATGTGTCACAGCGTGTATGTGAGTTCTTGGGTAAGGATATCAAGGACATGCGCATCATCACCTGTCATATAGGTAACGGAGCCAGCGTTTCTGCCGTCAAAGGCGGCAAATGCGTTGACACGTCAATGGGATTAACGCCGCTCGAGGGTTTGATGATGGGTACGCGTAGTGGTGATATCGATGCGTCGGTCGTTACGTTCTTGATGGAGAAGTTGCACAAAACGCCGCAAGAGATGTCTGATTATCTAAACAAGGAGAGTGGCGTGCTTGGTATTACAGGCATCTCTTCTGACATGCGTGATATAGAGAATGCCGCTGCCGAGGGTAATAAGCGGGCACAGTTGGCACTTCAGATGTACGACTACCGTATCAAGAAATACATCGGAGCTTACGCTGCCGCCATGGGAGGTGTCGACATCATCGTATGGACGGCTGGCGTGGGTGAAAACCAAATAGGAACCCGTTTGGCTGCTTGCAGTAACTTAGAGTTCTTGGGTGTGAAGATGGATGCCGAAGCCAACAAGGTTCGTGGCAAGGAAGCTATCATCTCTGCTCCCGATTCCAAGGTAACGGTTTGTGTGATTCCTACCGATGAGGAGATTGTCATCGCACGCGACACCATGCGACTGGTGAACGGAAAATAATTCTCTCAACATCATGTTGAGCAAAGGGGATATGCCAAACGGTGTATCCCTTTTTTGCTACTGTGCCTATAGGTGGGTGGAACGTCGCTTAGCAAACACAAATTTCAAAGTTTCTTATCGCTTCTAAGTTCTTTCTGCTTTTATTTCAAAGCAAAGCTTTTCTTCACCCAACCGCGATAGGTGTTTACAGAAAAACTGAGGGTATCTCCTTTTTTATAAACGTCTGTGGGGATGCTGATATAAAATGTGCGTGCGTAATAGCTGGGAACGTTGTTTTGATGGTGGAATAAGCGCAAGTCATGGGTCTCCTTGCCATTAGCATGATGCGTGTTCTTTTGGGTGACAATCCCAACTTTCTGCTGCAACATCGTGTCTTCTGGAGTGCCCGTCATCACACCAATTCTTACATTCAGGTACTGTTGCGATTTACTCATCCAACAGCCTTCTAATTGCACAGGGTCGGAAGGAATCCTCTTCGGTGCCTTTTGAGGGCGCAACACCCACACATGGAGGGCTGTCATTCCCACTGTCGATTCTTCGTCTTGGGTGTAATATAGCATCGTGCGATACACGCTGTCTGGTACATGAGCCCACGAACAGGTGAACGGTACCGTGAAAGTTAACTTCTTTCCCTCATCCGTCCATGCATAGTCAACCTTATTCTTTGTCGAAGTATGGATTTCTGTCATCTCGGCACGTAGATACGAGTAGCGTCCATCTCCCTTGTCATAGGAATTGATGGTGCAGGCTGTGAACAGTCCGAGTAGAGCGAAGAGTATTCCATGTTTTATTTGCATGCTGCCCAATAGTTTCTTAAAGGGTTGGCATACATGGTTAGCATACATTTGCGCAGATACAGATAATCTTTGTTGGGTATGTCAATTCTCGAAAGTTGTTTTTCTGTATAAGTTTCAAAAGTTTTTTTATCCTCATTAGAGTAATTGCTTGCAAGATTCTCATTCTCGTTCAACATATCCAGAGCTACGTAGTTGTTCGGGAATAGACGATAGTGGCGATGTATTTCACGATCGATATGTTGAGCAATCATGCCAAAGATTTCTGTCTTAGGTGTATCGGTGTCCAAGGTTTGTAAATAATCATCTATACATGTAGCGCAATGGTAGTGAATATTTCCCTTGTATCCCATGATACCAGTTTGCATGCTCATAACATCATCATGTTCGCCTTTCTTCCAATCAGGATTGTCGCGTTTCAGTTGAAACTCGGCAGCCTTCAGATAGTCGCATGGATCGTATTCGTAGGATATACTCACGGGTACGATATGCAGTTGCGTGAGTCGTTCCACGACACTTCCTTCACCGCCCATTGACATCATCTTTAGAACACTTTCAGAGGTCCTGTCATCCGAGTCTTTTGCACGCCCTTCTCGTTGTGCTATCCATACGTTGTCGTGTTTCTCTTGAATAACGAAGTGCATATACTCCGCCAAACGTTTGCTCGATAATAGCTTTTCACGCATGGATAAGCTACGCTCCACAATGAACGACTTGTTGATGCGCACCAAGTCTTTTACCCATGGTAATGATAACAGATTGTCGCCAATAGCAATTTCGCAGGTGGTTTGAAAACCATTGTCCATGAGTAACTTGCATAAAAAGGCGGAATCTAAAACAATATCCCTATGGTTGCTTACAAATGTATAACGGTACTTGTTGTCAATGCTTCTAATGTCGATATCACAACTCTTAGCTGCTTTTCTCAACAAATTGTCGAGGAAGGGGTATGCCATTTTTTGCTGAAACTCCAAGTTCGTCTTGCAGGATAGTATTTGTTTTGCAATGATGTCTATGGGAATGTGTGGGTATAGATGAGTCAATACCAGTCTAAATTGTTCGCTATCCAGTATACGGTTAAAGACTTTGGGTAGTTCTTCTGGCTCAAATGGACGTATAGCGTCGAACTGATGTGGTATGTTCATGGCAACGTTAAAATTGATTTTCAATAATTTCTGTTAGCACATTTTTTATGTCCAGTCCTGCAGCCCGTACCTGTTGAGGGATGAAACTGGTGGCAGTCATGCCTGGAGTGGTGTTGACTTCGAGCATGTTCACTACGTCGTTCCCTTGCTCATCTTTTGTGATAATGTAGTCAATGCGGATAATGCCGTTGCAGTGTAGAATGTCATAAATCTTGCTGGTCTCTTCGGCAACCTTCTTAGCGGTGTCGTCGGCGATGCGTGCTGGTGTGATTTCCTGCACCTGACCGTTGTATTTGGCATCGTAATCAAAGAACTCATTGCTCGTTACGACTTCTGTTGCAGGAAAGACAACAGCCTTCTCGCTCGTCTTATAACAGCCAATCGACAGCTCCACTCCCTTCATATAGCTCTCAATCATGGCAGCCTCGTTCTGCATGAAAGCAACCCGCAACGCAGGTGCTAACTGGTCTGAGTTCTTTACTTTTGTAACTCCAAAGCTGGACCCATCGGCAACGGGTTTGACAAAGCATGGCATGCCCAACTGTTCCTCTATTTCTTGTTCAGAGAGCATCGATTCTTCACCACGCCTTAGCAAAATGCTTTTTGCCACCTTGACGCCAAACGAAGCCAGATAGCGGTTTAGAACAAACTTGTTGAAGGTCAGGGCTTCCACCAAGACTCCACTGGTGGAGTAGGGAATGTCCACCAATTCAAAGTAGCCCTGTATGATACCATTCTCGCCAGGTGTGCCATGAATGGTGATGTAAGCATAGTCGAAGATAATCGACTTGCCGTTGTGTACAAAGGAAAAGTCATTTCTATCCACTTTGACAGTGCTGCCATCTTCCAAGCACACATTCCAGTCCAGCCCTCGTATTGTGACAATAAATACCTGATAACGTTCTTTGTCAAAGAACGAATAGAGCCCTTGCGCAGAGCGTAAAGACACGTCGTATTCTGATGAGTCGCCACCACAGACGATGGCAATGTTTCTTTTTAACTCTTTCATGTGTAAACTATATGTGATATTATTCTTCAAAAGTGTCTATGGTTGTGCCATGTATGTACACACGCCATTTTTGTATGAGTTGCTGCATGTCCTCGGGTAAGTCGGACGTGAAGTTCATTTCTCGATTGGTTTTCGGATGTACGAAACCCAAGGTCTTGGCGTGTAAGGCTTGGCGATGACAGAGGCTGAGGCAGTTTTGTATAAATGCTTTATACGTTGAGCTACGCTGTCCACGAAGAATCTCCATTCCGCCATATCGCTCGTCGCCAAATAGAGGGTGCCCAATGTGTTTCATGTGGGCACGGATTTGATGTGTTCGCCCTGTTTCGAGGATGCACTCTATCAGCGTGACATAGCCAAATCGCTCTAATACTCGATAATGAGTGATTGCTGTTTTGCCCACAGCACTGTCTGGAGGGAATACGCACATACGCAATCGGTCTTTGGGATCGCGTGCAATATTTCCCTCGATGCGCCCTTCCTCTTCATTGAAATTGCCCCACACCAAAGCGTGGTAGCTGCGGTGGGTGGTCTTGTTGAAGAACTGTAGTCCCAACTTTGTCTTGGCATCTGGTGTTTTGGCAATGACTAACAGCCCACTGGTGTCTTTGTCAATGCGATGAACCAGTCCCACAGCGGGGTCGTTCGCATCAAAGGTTGGTAGGTCTTTGAGGTGCCATGCCACAGCGTTAATGAGCGTGCCATGAAAGTTTCCTGCCCCGGGATGCACCACCATGCCAGCTGGTTTGTTCACTACCATGACTTCGGTGTCTTCGTACACAATGTTGAGAGGAATCTCTTCCGCCTCAATGGTACTGTCGTGTTGAGGCGCATCCAACATGAGCGTAATCACGTCTAACGGACGAACCTTGTAATTGCTCTTTACGGGTTGGTCGTTTACGTGTACAAATCCTGCATCCGCAGCTTTCTGTATGCGGTTACGACTGGAGTGTTTCAGACGCTCAAACATATATTTGTCAATACGCAATGGCTCCTGATTCTTGTCTACCACAACACGAAAATGCTCATACAGCTGCTGGTCATCCTCGTCTTCTATCAGCGATATGTCGTTAGTCTCTTCTAACATCTAATCTTTTTTGGGCGTGTGTACGGGTGTCTTCTGTGGAGAAGGTTTCACCTTCCTTGGTGTTGCTGGCTCCGCAGGTTGAGGGTTCTTGGGGTAGCTCTTCTTGGGGGCTGGCGTTTCTTTCTGTGCATCTTGAGTCGTCTCCCCTTTGGTTGGCGTCTGGTTGGGCTTTGCCGATTCTTCCACAGGTGCGCTCACTTCTACAAACTGGTCCACATCCTCATCTGAAGCGTCATTGTACTCAGGATAAACGGGGTCGATGTAATTTACCGAATCGGCTTCATCCCTCATGCCATTTCCTGCTTGGATAATCAACGAGTCTTCAATCGAAATCCTGTCACCAGCAGCTACGTGCTTTCCTCGCACCAAGATGCCATATACCCAATCCTTCTCCCCAGGGATAAACTGAGGCATTCCCACCTTGAATCCCATTGCAGAGAGTTTTGCCATTGCCTCTCGCAGGGAGCTGTTGTCAATGACATCGGGCAATGTAATAGTGGGTGATTTGGAGGCATTGATGGTGAGATAGATAATACGACCTGCTTTCACCTTTTCACCAGCAGCAGGGCTTTGCTCTAAGACACAATCGGGAGGCAATGTTTTCACGTATCCCGTATCGCTGACAACCGCTTTGAGTCCCATTTGTTTTAAGATGCTTTCGGCTTCAGTGAACGATTTTTTCTTCACATTCGGAATCATGATGGCTTCACCATGGTGGGTGTACCAGTTCAGCCCATAGCGTACACCGATGCCCATAACGAGCACCACCAATAGCATGGCGAGGAGATTTCCCCACAGATAAAAACTTTTCAATTTACCCAAGAATTCCGACGATTTCATTCGCTTTGTCTTAAAACCTGTTGACAATACTGTCTCCATAGAGACCGCAGCCCACGCCTGTTTGCTTATTTTCTATAATAGGTGCAGGTTATTAGTTGCAAAGATAATGTAAACCAAAGATAGTACAAAATAAAACCTTTGCTTTTTTCTGTGTGATGCACGGCAAAGAGTCTCCAACTGACGAAGGGATAAAGTTAGGTCTGTGTCAATGAGCGCCTCTCTTTTATAAGATTTTTGTCCTGTAATTTTACCAAAAAACGACCATTAAAAATCTTCAAAATAGAAAAAAATAATAGGTAGATGATAGGTAAAAGTACCGTGATTTTCTCAAATAAAGGTGTCTCTTTATGCTGGAACATTGATTTAACCTCTTGGAAACACCATTTAGAGAGGTTATTCACATACAATAGTACCATTAAAGCATGCAAATTGGAAGCTTATCTCAATGCTTTAGTCTGCAACAACCGATAAAAATACGAATGAAAAGAGATAAATTAAACGTAATTTAGTGAATATCAGTAAATTATAAACATCGCTCATTTTTAGCGTATTTGAGACCAACTTTGCCGTTGGTTGTTTACACGAGAATTATGGGAGGCGTTTTGTAAAGAAAATTCAGAATTTTTCTATCATTCTGTGCAGCGTACAGTCAATGCTGTATACAGTGGCTCTATGGGTGTTCAAGCAATGAGTTGACGAGTTCAGAGGTTGCGAATGGTTTGCCACTCTTGCGCTCCATCCTCCTACGTTGGATGTTCTTGATACAAAAAGCAGCAAGAAAATAAGAATTTCTTGCTGCTTTTTGACGTAAGGCGTATGGCTTCATGCCAATTACTTACCGTGATTTTCGTCAGAAACGGTTAGCTTTTTACGTCCATGTGCGCGACGGTTTGCCAATACGCGACGACCGTTCTTGGTTGACATTCTCTCACGGAATCCATGCTTGTTCACCCTTCTTCTATTGTGGGGCTGAAATGTTCTTTTCATTGTTTTTTATATTTATCGTTATTGTTTCGTACGCTTTGGGGTGCAAAAGTACTCATTATTTTCGGAATAACAAAGAAATTGACTAATTTTCACCGAAAAAAGACTGCTTTTTTGCAATTTATTTGTAACTTTGCATCGCTTTTATAAGGCATAGAAGAAAAATTATTTTTAAGAACTAAGATAACAAACAATGATTAATTCACAGGAAATTAAGATTGGAACTTGTATTCGTCTTGACGGTAAAATTTGGACTTGTATAGATTTCCAACACAGAAAGCCCGGTAAGGGTAACACTGTCATGATTACGAAGTTAAAGAATGTTTCTGATGGTCGTGTGTTGGAGCGTACTTTTCAGATTAACTTTAAGTTGGAAGATGTTCGTGTAGAGCGTCGTCCCTATCAATATCTTTATGAAGATACTACAGGTTGCATCTTCATGAACCAAGAGACTTTTGAGCAAATACCTTTGCCTAAAGAGGCAGTAACGGGAGGCGATTTTATGAAAGAAGGCGACATCGTAGAGGTGGTAACCGATACCAGCGATGGCAGTGTGTTGTTGGCAGAAATGCCAGTAAAGACAGTGCTTCGCATTACTCATTCTGAACCCGGTATCAAAGGAAACACCGCTACCAATGCCACTAAGCCTGCTACATTGGAGACTGGTGTTGAGGTGCGCGTACCTTTGTTTGTCAACGAAGGCGAGCTGATACAAGTAGATACGCGCGACGGCAGTTATCTGAGCCGTATTAGCGAGTAGTTATTAACTGTATTGTTAAAGCATACCTCTCACTCAAGGAGAGGAGAAGGAGAGAAAGAGGTCACTGCATACGTGCTGTGGCCTCAACTTGCTTTTCATTTGCTCCCCTTGAATGTGTCAAGCATCAACCTGTGGAGCGTTTATTTAGAAAAAAGTACGTTGCTCACAGTTAGCTCGTTTTAGACATTCCCCTCTCGTTAGAGTGTTCATCAAATCGTTAGACAGTTCACCGAATCGTTAGAGTGTTCATCAAAATCTCCGAGCTGCCCGGGTATCAACTCGTGAACTTGTGAACTCGTCAACTTGTCAACTAAAAACCTTGTCAACTTGTCAACTAAAAAACTCGTCACTATCTAAACTTATGAAATACAGTGTTATCGTTCCTGTTTATAATCGTCCAGACGAAGTAGATGAATTGCTGGAGAGTCTTTGTAAACAAGCGTTTACGGATTTTGAAGTATTGATTATAGAAGACGGCTCTACTTGCCCCTGCGAAGAAGTATGTAAAAAGTACGAGCCATTTTTGGACATCAAGTATTTACTGAAGCCAAACAGTGGTCCAGGACAGACTCGCAACTATGGTGCAGAACGAGCTTCGGGCGACTATCTCATCATTTTGGACAGTGATGTGGTGGTGCCTCACGATTATTTCTATGAGATAGAAAAAGAATTGGCAACCTCTCCTGCTGATGCTTTTGGTGGTCCTGACCGTGCACATGCCTCGTTTACGGACACCCAGAAAGCCATTTCTTATGCCATGACCTCTTTCTTTACCACAGGTGGTATTCGCGGTGGTAAGAAACGTTTGGACAAATTCTATCCAAGGTCGTATAATATGGGAATTCGGCGAGAGGCTTTCCAGCAATTGGGTGGATTTAGTAAGATGCGCTTTGGTGAGGATATTGATTTCTCTATTCGTATTTTCAAGGCAGGCTACACGTGTAGGTTGTTCCCCCATGCTTGGGTGTGGCATAAGCGTCGAACCGACTTTAAGAAGTTCTTCCGCCAAGTCTATAACAGTGGTATTGCGCGCGTCAATCTGTACAAGCGTCATCCGAAGAGCTTAAAGTTGGTGCATTTGCTTCCAACTGTGTTTACCTTAGGAGTAATTTTCCTGTGCTTCTTGATGATATTTGGTCTGATTTTATGGTCAGAATCAAGCAGTGTTGCCGAAGGACCAAACGTGGGACTCATTTTGTTCTTGACAGGTCTCTTACCGCTGGTGTTGTATTGCGGAGCCATTGTGATAGATTCATCGGCAAAGAATGAGAGTCTTAAAATTGGTTTGCTCAGTGTTCGTGCCGCTTTTATACAACTGTTTGGCTATGGTTTGGGCTTTATGAGTGCTTGGTACCAACGGTGTATGCGTGGACGCGACGAGTTTCATGCTTTTGATAAAACCTTTTATAAATAAAACTTTGCCATTTTAGGCGAAGCAAGGATGCTAAATCGCCTCAATCATTTCATCCCATGACAGTGCAACGGAAACATAACGCCACAGAGAAAGTTGGCTCTTCGTCCTCGCAAGACAAGCGGGAGGAGGAAGCCACACCGCCTATCTCTGAACGTCTCTCCATAGTTCATTGGGCAGAAGCCGACCGCCCACGTGAAAAGATGGAACGGTTAGGGGCGGGTGCCCTGTCGCCTGCCGAGCTGTTGGCTATCTTGATAGGCTCTGGTTCGGTAGATGAAAGTGCTGTGGATTTGATGAAACGTTTGTTGAACGACTGCAACAATAATCTCAATACATTAGGAAAACAAACCATTCAAGAACTTACACATTATAAAGGAATAGGACCTGCGAAAGCTATTACCATTCTTGCTGCATGTGAGTTGGGTAAGCGACGTGCCATGGAGAAAGCCGAAGAGCGTGCTGATTTAAGTTCGGCGTTGGCGATTTACGAGTACATGCACCCACGCATGCAAGACTTGGATGTGGAAGAGGCTTGGATATTACTGATGAACCAGCGTTACAAGCTCATCAAAGCGATGCGCATCAGTCATGGCGGAATAAGTGAGACCGCTGTGGATGTGCGAGTAATTATGCGCGAGGCAGTGTTGAGTAATGCCACGGTGTTGGCACTTTGCCACAATCATCCCAGCAATCAAGCCTTTCCCAGTACCGAAGACGACCGACTCACGAAGCGTGTTCAAGAAGCCTCGCAATTGATGCGCATCTACTTTCTCGATCATATCATTGTCACCGACGGTCGTTATTACAGTTATCGAGAGGAAGGCAGAGTGTTATAGAGAAACGGATGCAGTGCGGAGAAGGGCACGCCAGTGATGATGGTTTTTATAATAAATGGATAGATGTATGAAGAAATATCTTTTTTTATTTTTGCTCTTGGTAGCTATTTGCTGGTTTTGTAATTTGGTGTATTATTTCTTCTTCCAGTCAGACCAGCTCACCCTTGTCCATGTCATGACCTGGGAAAGTTTCGTCTTTGCGCTACTCGCAACGGGAGCTATTTATTTCGTCAATGGAGGTAAAAAATAGCATTTCTTGGGTTTGTGACAGTTTTATGTGTTTTTAGAGAGCAAACTTTTAATCTTCTTTTTTCAATAATTCTTATTATCTGATAGAAAGAAAAAGCACTTTCTTAGTCCTACTGGCTTATAAATCATAGTTTTTATGTAAATTTGTAACCAGCTTCAGCAAGTATTCTTCAAAATAGAGCATGCTGTTGTTCTTCTCATATCAATATAAGAAATCATGAATAGTGATATACTTTTAATTTTATCAATGCCACTCGCAGGAACTGTATTAGGTTCTGCATTTGTCTTTTTTATGAAAGAACAAATGTCACAGTTGTTGCAAAAAGCTTTGTTAGGCTTTGCTTCGGGCGTGATGGTGGCAGCTTCTATATGGTCGCTCATTATACCCAGTATGGAGCAGTGGGCAGACATGGGTAAATGGCAGGTGTTCCCTGCTGCCATAGGCTTTGCCATCGGAATAGCCTTTTTGTTGCTATTAGATCATATTACGCCTCACTTGCATTTGGGAAGCGTTAAACCAGAAGGACCTCGCTCTCGATTAAGTCGTACAGCCATGCTCATATTAGCAGTGACTATACACAATTTTCCTGAAGGAATGGCTGTCGGTGTAGTCGTAGCAGGTGTTTTACAAGGGGATATTGGTATATCTATTGCAGCAGCGATGACACTTTCATTGGGTATTGCCATACAGAATATTCCCGAAGGAGCTATCATCTCAATGCCGCTGAAAGCAGAAGGAAAAAGTAAATGGTACTCATTTGTAATGGGCAGTTTGAGTGGAGTAGTAGAACCCGTAGGTTCTGCTTTGGTTATCTTATTGGCAGCCTTGCTTACCCCTACGCTCCCGTTTATGCTGTCGTTTGCCGCTGGCGCCATGTTTTACGTTGTGATAGAGGAGCTAATCCCTGAAGCGTCCCAAGGCGAGCATAGCGATTGGAGTACCATTGGTTTTGCGATTGGATTCTTGCTGATGATGACGCTTGATGTTGTGTTAGGCTAAAAAGATTTTTACTTAGTATCCAATGATTACCGTTAATCATATAAAACTTTGTATCTTCTTTTCCCCCTGGCTTTTAGAGTGATTGATATTCGTGTTGCAAGCAAAAAAACTTATCAGATATGATGACTTTACAAGAAAAAACAAACATTGAAGAAAAAATCGTAGATGTACTCAAAACGGTGTACGATCCTGAAATACCAGTCAATATTTTTGATTTGGGAATGATTTATAAAATAGACGTGAAGGACAACCATGCGGTTGATTTAGATATGACCTTCACGGCTCCCAACTGTCCTGCTGCTGACTTCATCTTAGAGGATGTGCGCAGCAAAGTAGAGAGTCTGGATGGAATCACCGCTTGTGTAGTGAACTTAGTCTTTGAACCCGCTTGGGATCAAAGCATGATGAGTGAAGAGGCGAGAGTAGAGTTGGGATTCGATTAAGACCATTAGCGCCTTGCGCTGTCACTTGTATGGATAAATAAAATCAGAGTATGAAAAATGTATATTTTCTTTCGGATGCTCACCTTGGCTCATGGGCGATAGACCATCGGCGCACACATGAGAGACGATTGGTGCGATTCTTAGACAGTATTAAGCATCGGGCTTCTGCTGTTTACCTCTTGGGTGACATGTTCGACTTCTGGAACGAGTACCGCTATGTGGTGCCAAAAGGTTATACACGGTTTTTGGGGAAAATCAGCGAGCTGACCGATTTGGGCGTTGAGGTTCATTACTTTATCGGCAACCATGACATTTGGACCTATGGCTATCTGGAACAGGAGTGTGGGGTAATTCTGCATCGCAAACCTTTGACGACAGAGATTTACGGCAAGGTATTTTATTTAGCACATGGCGACGGCTTGGGAGACCCCGATCATAAGTTTCAACTCTTGCGGAAGGTGTTTCATAATTCTATCTGTCAACATCTTTTCAATGCCATTCATCCTCGTTGGGGAATGTGGTTAGGACAGACTTGGGCAAAACACAGTCGCTTAAAAAGAAAAGAAGGCAAAGAACCTCCGTACATGGGCGAGGATCATGAGTTTTTAGTACAGTTTACCAAACAGTACATGCAGGCTCATGACAATGTGGATTATTACATCTATGGGCATCGACATATTGAACTTGATTTGATGTTAAGTCGTCAGGTGCGAATGTTCATCATCGGAGACTGGATAACACAGTTTACCTATGTCGTCTATGACGGAGAACATATCTTTATGGAGCAATATATAGAAGGAGAATCCCAACCATAAACTAATTCATAAGCAATCAATCAGTCCCTGTGCTGGGCGGATGGTATGTGTCTAAGCTGTTTTCCTGACAGCTTAACAGTTTATCCAAAATCAACGTCATTCAGAATGGAAATAGCTACACCCTTTTCACATCCCCTTTATGTGATGACCAAGCCCGTTGGTGCTTCGTGTAACTTGGCTTGTGAATATTGTTATTATTTGGAAAAATCGAAGCTTTATCAGGGTGACGTGCGGCATGTGATGAGCGATGAACTGTTGGAAAGGTTTGTCAAGCAATATATCGAAAGTCAGACGATGCAGCACATCATGTTTTGTTGGCATGGAGGTGAAACGCTGATGCGTCCGCTTTCGTTTTATGAAAAGGTGGTGAAGCTCCAATGGCAATATGGACAAGGAAAACACATTGATAATACCATTCAGACGAATGGCACACTGATAGATGACCGATGGGCACGCTTTTTTCACAATCATGGGTGGTTAGTAGGTGTCTCAATAGACGGACCGCAAGAGTTTCATGATGAATATCGACGCAGTCGTACAGGGAAGCCTTCATGGCATGAGGTGATGAGAGGCATTCGGTGTCTAGAGAAATATGCGGTAGACTGGAATGCCATGGCTGTGGTGAACGATTTTAATGCAGATTATCCTTTGGAGTTCTATCAGTTTTTTAAGGACTTAGGCTGTCATTATATTCAGTTCACTCCCATTGTTGAGCGTATCTTACCTCATGGTGATGGACGACACTTAGCGTCAATGGCTGACGGTGGCGAAGGGCAGTTGGCTGACTTCTCTGTGTCTCCAGAGCAGTGGGGACATTTTCTTTGTACCATTTTTGATGAGTGGGTGCGCAACGATGTGGGAAAAACTTTCGTACAGCTCTTTGATGTAACCCTTGCCAATTGGATGGGAGTGGATGGTTCGCTCTGCACTATGGCAAAGCAGTGCGGTCATGCAGGAGTAATGGAATACAATGGAGACGTTTATTCGTGCGACCACTTTGTATTCCCTGCTTATTTACTGGGGAATATCAAAGATAAAACTTTAACCGAAATGATGTACAGTGAACGCCAACGTGCATTCGGGCAAAATAAATATTTGTCGTTGCCACAGCAGTGTAATCAGTGCAACTATCTCTTTGCGTGTTATGGGGAATGTCCGAAGAACAGGTTTTCTACCACGAAGCAAGGGGAACCTGGACTGAACTATTTGTGTAAGGGATATTATCAATTCTTCGAACATGTGGCTCCATACATGGATTTTATGAAAGGCGAACTTGAAGCCCATCGTCCTCCTGCGAATGTGATGGAGGCGATTAGGAGAGGAGATTTGTAATATTTGTCTCAAAAATCTCGTCAATCATGAAAAAACAAAAAGGGAGAAAAATTAAATCTTTTCTCCCTATCAATATCATTCGTTGTCATCGAGTCGATGCGCCTAACACCCTAACTTGATGGTAAGCTTTTCTAACATGTCCTTTGTCATACTGTCCAAATCGTAGGTTGGCTTCCACTGCCATTCGTTGCGAGCACAAGTATCGTCCATCATGTTAGGCCAGCTCTCTGCAATACTTTGTTTCAAGGGGTCTACCTGATACACCATTTCAAATTCGGGTTTGTATTTCTTAATAGCGGCATAAATCTCTTCTGGATCGAAACTCATGGATGCGATATTGAAAGCATTGCGATGAATGAGTTTGTCGGGATTAGCCTCCATAATCATCATTGCAGCCTTTAGCGCATCGGGCATGTAAATCATATCCATCTTTGTGCCAGCCTGAATAGGACAAACAAACTGGTCGCCACGCACCGCATTATAATAAATGTCTACAGCATAATCGGTCGTGCCACCTCCGGGAGGAGTGACGTACGAGATAACACCTGGAAATCTTACGGCACGAGTGTCTACACCATATTTATGATAATAGTAATCACTGAGCAATTCAGTGGTTACCTTAGACACTCCGTAGATTGTCTTGGGACGTTGAATGGTGTCCTGTGGCGTCATGTCGTGTGGCGTGGTAGGACCGAATGAACCAATAGAGCTGGGTGTAAACACAGCGCAATGGTTCTCACGAGCCACCTCTAAGATGTTCCACAAACCATCAATTCCTATCTTCCATGCCAACCGTGGCTTTGACTCGGCAACGACCGACAGCAATGCCGCCAAGTTATAAATGGTGTCGATGTGATAAGATTTCACTACTTCTGCAATTTGCTGAGGATTGGTTACGTCAGCAATGGCACAAGGACCGCTTTCTTTCAATTCGCCTGTAGGCTCAGCACCCGGAATATATCCAGCTACTACATTTTCGTTACCATAATTTTTACGTAATTCTCGGGTCAACTCCGAACCGATTTGTCCAGTTGAACCTATTACTAAAATGTTCTTCATTCTATTTGTTTTTGAGAGTTAGCTCTAAAAGATTCTGTTTGCAAAATAACAACTTTTTTTTGACAATGACACATGAAAGACTAAGAATTTGCATGCCCGTCGTTATTTTATTTTATAAAAAATAACACTTAACACGATGTGGTCTCAAAAATATTGCCTTACTTTGTAAATAAAATCATTTAAATCTAAATCTTATGTACGGTAAAATGAAAGAACATCTTAGCCAGAGCCTCGAAAAGCTAAGAGAAGCAGGACTTTATAAAGAGGAGAGAATCATTGAAAGTCCGCAGGATGCGGCAATCCAAGTAAAAGGAAAGGAAGTGTTGAACTTCTGTGCCAATAATTATTTAGGTCTTTCTAATCATCCACGACTCATCGAAGCGTCCAAGAAGATGATGGATCGTCGTGGTTTCGGTATGTCTTCGGTACGCTTTATCTGTGGTACACAAGACGCCCATAAAGAGTTGGAGGCAGCCATTTCTGATTATTTCAAAACCGACGATACCATTCTCTATGCGGCTTGTTT
Source organism: Hoylesella timonensis S9-PR14 (assembly GCF_000762405.1). GTDB lineage: Bacteria > Bacteroidota > Bacteroidia > Bacteroidales > Bacteroidaceae > Prevotella > Prevotella timonensis_A. The sequence goes on from NZ_JRPQ01000001.1 coordinate 15,718, forward strand.
TGATGCCAACGGTGGTTTGTTTGGTGCGTTGCTCACCGATGAGGATGCCATTATATCCGACTCGTTGAATCATGCTTCCATTATCGACGGTGTACGTCTCTGCAAGGCAAAACGTTATCGCTATGCCAATGCCAACATGGAGGAGCTGGAGAAGTGTTTGCAAGAAGCACAGGCACAGCGTTTCCGTATCATCTGCACCGATGGCGTATTCTCTATGGATGGCAATGTGGCACCGATAGATAAAATATGCGATTTGGCAGAAAAGTACGATGCACTGGTGATGGTTGACGAGAGTCACTCGGCAGGTGTCGTTGGTGCTACAGGACATGGTGTCAGTGAACTGACCGATACTTACGGCAGAGTAGACATCTATACTGGCACTTTAGGCAAGGCGTTTGGTGGTGCGCTTGGTGGATTTACGACAGGTCGTAAAGAGATTATTGAGATGCTGCGCCAAAGCAGTCGTCCTTATCTCTTCTCCAACTCGTTGGCACCCGGCATTATTGGCGCCAGTTTAGAGGTGTTCAAGATGTTGAAAGAAAGCAATAGCTTGCACGATCACTTGGTAGAGAATGTGGAATATTTCCGTGACAAGATGATGGAAGCTGGTTTTGATATCAAACCAACACAAAGTGCTATTTGTGCAGTGATGCTGTACGATGCACCTTTGTCTCAGAAGTATGCTGCGAAGTTGCTCGAGGAGGGCATCTATGTGACTGGTTTCTACTACCCAGTAGTACCCAAGGGCGAGGCTCGTATTCGTGTTCAGCTCTCCGCTGCTCATACGCGTGAACAATTGGATAAGTGTATTGCTGCATTTATCAAGATTGGTAAAGAATTAGGCGTATTGAAATAAGATGAATAACATTCGCTATTTTTACAAAAAAAAAACGCTGTGCAGAATTCTGTACAGCGTTTTTTATGCAATATCGTTGGCAATCTATGATTTCTTTTGGTTATCTTTCTCTCTGATTTCCACTCGACGAATTTTTCCACTGATGGTTTTTGGCAGTTCGTCCACAAACTCGATGACACGGGGATATTTGTAGGGAGCCGTTTCGTGCTTCACGTGATTTTGTAACTCCTTGATGAGCGTGTCATCGGCTTTCGACTTCCATTCATCCGCCAATACCACAGTAGCTTTCACCACCATGCCGCGAATGTCATCAGGTACGCCTGTGATAGCACACTCTACAACAGCAGGGTGGGTCATGAGTGCACTCTCTACTTCGAACGGACCGATGCGATAGCCTGAACTCTTGATGACATCGTCCGAACGACCGACGAACCAGTAATAGCCGTCTTGGTCGCGCCATGCCATATCGCCTGTATGGTAATAGCCATGGTGCCATATTTTCAGTGTTAGGTTTTGGTCACGGTAATAGCCTTTGAACAAACCGATTGGTTTTTTATTTCCGATATAGATACAGATTTCTCCCTTTTCACCATCCTCGCATTGGGTGTCATCGCTTCTGAGCAGTTGTACATCATATTGCGGATTGGGTTTTCCCATAGAGCCTGGCTTAGGTGTCTGCCACGGGAATGTTCCTAATGTCATGGTGGTCTCGGTTTGTCCAAAGCCTTCCATGAGTTGGATGCCCGTTAGTTGGAAAAACTTTTGGTACACGGCGGGGTTGAGGGCTTCGCCTGCCGTGGTACAATAGCGCAGGGCACTCAAGTCGTATTTGGAGAAGTCTTCTCGAATCATAAAGCGATAGACCGTTGGTGGTGCGCAAAATGAGGTGATATGGTATTTCTCCATTTGTCTCATGAGTGATGGTGCATTAAACTTCTCATGATCATAGACAAAAACAACCGCTCCTGCAAACCATTGTCCATAGAGCTTCCCCCACACGGCTTTTCCCCATCCCGTGTCAGCCACTGTGAGATGGATGCTGTCTTCTTGCAGATTGTGCCAGTAAACACCTGTTGTGATGTGTCCCAAGGCATATAGAAAGTCGTGCGCCACCATCTTTGGTTCGCCACTGGTACCACTGGTAAAATACATCAACATGGTGTCTTCATTGGTGTTCACGTATTTGGGACGAACAAATGGAGGTGCTTGTTTCCATTCTTTCTCCCAGTTGTGGAAGTCTGGATGTACGGTTTCTCCAATGCTAATCACCGTTTCAACGGTTGGACTCTTGGGTAAGGCTGCTCGAATTTGCTCAATAATATAGGTGTCGTCTGCACAGACAATGGCTTTGACACTGGCTCGCTGATTGCGATAGATGATGTCGTGCGTGGTCAGCATGTGGGTGGCAGGGATGGCTACTGCTCCTAACTTATGCAGGCCCAGCATAGCCAGCCACCATTGGTAATGACGCTTCAAGATGAGCATTACTTTGTCGCCATGCCCAATGCCCAAACTCTGAAAATAAGCAGCGGTCTGGTCTGTTTGTTCTTTTAAGTCTTGAAACGTAAATCTTAACTCTGCGCCTTGCTCATTGGTCCATAGCAATGCTAACTTATCTGGTCTTTCTTCTGCCCATACGTCCATGACGTCATAAGCAAAATTAAAATTCTCGGGTACCTTAAAGTGCAAATTCGCCTTGAAATCTTCCTCTGAAGTAAACGAAGTTTGCGTTAAAAATCTTTCTACCATGAACTTATGTGTTTTAGATAACGATACACAAAAAACGACAAGGCTCGTCATTGACGGCGCGCATGCAGTGCATCTTCGAGGAGTCAAAATAGATGCTGTCACCTGGTTGTAGTACCAGAACCTTGTCTTCTATTGTAATCTCCAGAGTTCCTTCAATGATGATGTCAAACTCTTGACCCTTGTGTGTATTCTTATTATATTTCTCATTATCTGGCAGCGGGTCTACTTGAACTAAAAACGGGTCTACTTTCCTACCCCTAAAGCCACTCGCCAAACTTTGAAATTTGTATTCTTGATGTCTGTCAACGGTCATTCCTTGCCCCTTACGGGTAATGAAATAAGAGCTCATGCGAGGCTCCTCACCAAACAGCAACACGTCGAGCGCAATGCCATAGTGCTTGGATATTCGCGTTAACCGGTAGAGTGAGGGGTCGGCTTCTCCCGCCTCAATCTTTTTGTAATGCTCTGTCGAGATGTTACACAGTTGCGCAATCTCTTCGGCTGGGATGTTCAAGACCTCTCGCAGTCCTTTCAGTCGCTGTCCTATTTGTTTTATTGACTCTTCCATGCGTTGTTATATTAATAATGTGTGGTATTCAGGAAATTCCTGATAGCCGTTCAAAAGTATAAAAACCTTTTGGAATAGAATTTACCTTTTTGTTATGTAGTACTAACAATTGTTGATAAATAATAAAAAATGCACAGACCCTTATTGCCTGTGCATAAAATATAAGATATCGAGAGAAATTGAAGTATTCATTTCTTAGCCTTTACCAAATCTTGCGGACATACTCCCCCCTTTTACACCGACGCAGCGTACACACCGAGTCGATATGTTTGGAAAGGGTTGGCAATGCCATGTTATTTCTTTGGAAGAATCATCCACAAAAGAATGTAGAGAATCACTCCGCTAAAAGCGGTGAACAAGGTGATAACGGCATAAAGCGCACGAACTAATGTTTTGTCTAAATCAAAATATTCGGCAATTCCGCCACATACGCCACCAATCTTTTTGTCATTTGACAATGTCAGTTTTTTCATTTTTCTTTTCCTTTCTTTTAGTGAGTGTTTAGAAGTGTATCGTGTTGCCACCTATGCAGTCTGTGCTTCCCTGTTTTGGGGTAAGGAATGCACAAAATGTTTGGCTGAAATGACTTACATCTTGAAAACTAACTCGTGGAGCAAGTCTATGATTTCAAATTCTTGGACTCCTTCTTTCACCACAATCATTATGGTGTCGTCGCCAGCTATGGTTCCTAATATCTCGGGTATGTTACTGTTGTCAATGTTATAAGCGATACTGCTGGCGTAACCTGGGCGTGTTTTGATGACTCCAATATTCCCAGAAAACTGGATGGACAGAAACCCAGGTGTCAACATCATTTCGCGAGCGGGAAGAGGCTTCTGTACCCTGCGGTACATCGTCTCATTGGGAAGTACATATACGTATCTGCCGTTCATGCTGGCGGCTTTTGCCACTTTCAGCTGTTTAAGGTCGCGGCTCAATGTCGCTTGTGTAACAATAAATCCTTCTGCCTCTAAGGCTTCCAACAATTCTTTCTGACTTCCTATTTCTTGGCTCGATATGAGTAGCTTAATTGCTTCAAGTCTGTCGTTCTTAAATCTCATTTATTGTAACTTTATACGTTTCTATTCACAAAATTAAAAATATCTGCATAATAGGCAAGTAATTTATCGCTAAAAAAGCTTTATTTCGACAATTATTAACAAAAACGATTGATAAATTTGTCGTTTCCAATGCTGTCATTGCATAGATATGTTGGTATCGTATGCTCTCCTCTCTGCTTTATCCGTTGTTTGAGCCGATAGGACTGGCGTGCTGTTTGGAAGTATTCAGGTAGTTGGAGGTCCTTTGAAAAGAGACAAGTATTTTGGAACGTAACGCATTGCATTGTAAAAAAAGTAGTATCTTTGTCCAACAGCAAATCATGAAACGATGAAATTGGTTCAACTAAATGCAAAATGGAGCCTTTGTCTGATAGGGTTCTGTTGTTTCAGTCTTCACCTGTTTGGACAGTCAAAGCGTGCCATGCGTGAACGTGCGATGGCTAAGCCCGAAGTGGCACTGGTGGGAGAGCGATTGAAGAAAGATTGGGTAAAGCTCACCAAGGCACGGTTAGGACTTTATTACCGTCAGCGTACGCTGACCCATAATGGCGTTATAATGCCGTTGTGGTGGGTGACCTACGGTGAAAAACCTGCCGATGGTTACAGCTTGTTTATCTCACTGCATGGGGGTGGTGGAACGACTCAAGAGACGAACAACCAGCAGTGGGAGAACCAAAAATATCTTTACCGTCCCCAACAGGCGGTTTATGTGGCACCTCGTGCGCCATGGAATTTGTGGGATATGTGGTGTCACAAAGGCATCGACCCGCTCTACGAACAACTCATTCAGATGTGTGTGGCTTTCGAGGGCGTCAATCCCGACAAGGTGTATCTTATGGGCTATTCGGCTGGTGGCGATGGCGTGTGGCGTATGGCTCCACGCATGGCAGACTCGTGGGCAGCAGCTTCGATGATGGCAGGACATCCGGGGGATGTGTCATTGCTGAATTTGCGCAACACGCCTTTCATGATTTGGTGTGGTGAACACGATGCTGCTTACAATCGTAATACGTTGGCAGCACAGCGAGGATTACAAATGGACTCGCTGCAGCAGCACGACCCTTTGGGATATGTTCATCAAACACATATTATAAAAGGTGTGGGGCATTGGATGAATCGGGTTGATTCTGCTGCCGTGCCATGGATGACAAAGTTCAGACGCAATCCATATCCAAAGAAGATTGTTTGGCAACAAGCCGAAGTGGTGAAGCCTTATTTCTATTGGTTGGGCGTGCCACCAGCAGAATTGGCACCGGGTAAAATGCTCAGGGCTTATATCCAAGGCAATTGTGTCCACATCACGCAGTGTGATTACACAACGCTTACGCTTTATCTCAATGACGAGTTGGTGGATTTGGATAAGTTCGTCACTGTTAAATACGGCAAGCGAGTGTTGTTCAAAGGACGTCTGAAGCGCAAGGAATCCACGATGCGACAGACACTTTTTGAGCGCAATGACTGGAGTTATATGTTTCCTACCAGTGTCACTGTGACCATGAAACTGAAAAAAGCAAATCTTAAATCGAAAGAATGATGATATTAAAAGAAGGATTATCGCATACCAGTGTTTTAACCGTTACCGAAGCCTATACGGCGCAAGCCTTGGGTTCTGGCGATCTTCCCGTGTTGGGTACACCTGCCATGTTGGCACTCATGGAGAACGCTGCCATGTTGGCTGTGGCAAACGAATTGGATGAGGGGCAAACCACAGTGGGAGGTTATCTCGGTGCATCGCATGTCAAGCCCAGCAAGCTCGGTGCAACTGTAGAGGCTACAGCAACCTTAACAAAGGTAGACCGCCGCAAGCTCTCATTCCATGTTGTCGCAAAGGAGAATGGTGAAGTGATTGGCGAGGGCGAGCATCTCCGCTTTATCGTGGACAGGCAACGCTTCATGCAGGGATGATAAGGCTTCTTGTCTTGTCATGACTTGACGAATATAATGCTTAAGGTTGAGAGAGGAGAAGTGCGCCACTTTTAATATCTACCCTTCCTGATGAGTTGCTTGATGTTCAAATATCATTGATTGTCAGGTAGAGGAAGGTAACTGCCAAATTGCTGGACAAATGGTATAGCATATTTTGAATATTTGAAACCTGTCTTTCCGCCTTTCCTAAATTCATAAAATATGGGTGGCTTTTATCGATGGAGGAGAGCGAGAGTATCATAACTATATCACCGAAGTTTGGTCATTTTCGGTTCCTATTTTGCATAGAAAAACAGCTGAAAGTGTGCTGAATCAATGCTTTAGTGGTTCAATAGTAGCTTAGAAGGAGGCTTATATACATGCAATTGTTGCCTTGACTCAATGCTTTAGTACGCCAAAAGCATTCTCTTTGACAAAAAACATATTCCTTGTCTCGTTTACAGGTTCTTCTTTCCTATTTCACAAGTTTTCATCAATATTTTTTGTCATTTACGTTTATAAAAAAGATGGAGGTGTGGCAAAGTTTTACCACTGGTGAAAAGATGGACTCTAACATCTTGTCTCTCTGTTAAAAGATGTTATTTCTGAAGAAAAATCGTGCTTGTGTGTCTACAAATTCTTACTTACGTTGTCTTACCGTTAAATTTTTGAGTAACCATGGATACTGAAGAACAAATACCTAAGTCTTACGAAGACTTCTTGCTGGCAGAGGATGGCAGTTTTGTCATTTGGCGTCTCACGGGCGATTCTGAATTAGGCGCCCATTGGGAGGAGTACAGACAAAGTCATCCTGAGTTGGAGCAAGAGATACAGAAAGCTATACGTGTTGCCGACAGCATACGCCTTAACGATTTTGTGTACAGTGAAGGCGAAACCTTGCTTCAAAACATTCAATGTAGCATTGCCCAGCAACATAAGCGGCAGCAATGGTATCGTTGGGTGGCTGTTGCAGCCATGTTGGTGCTTTTGGCTCTTCCATTAGGTTATTTGGCTCTTGGACGATGGGGTGCGGATCAGGCTTACCAAGAAAACCTTGTTGCCAAAGCGCAGGGTACAGATGTCGTGCTAACTGTTGGGGGTAAAAGTGTGTCCGTGTCCTCTGCGGATCCCATAGTCGTCAGCAAGGGGTGCGTGTATGGAAGAGACAGGATGAAACCACTGTTGAGCGGTGATAGGTGTAATATATCCGTTCCTTATGGGAAGCATGTTGCGATGTTGCTGGATGATGGCTCACAATTGTGGGTGAATGCCAATACGCAGGTGGAGGTGCCCACTCGCTTTGGTAGAACAGCGAGGGATATAAGGGTGAATGGCGAGGTTTATGTTGATGTGGTGCATCAGCCATCTCGACCTTTTACCGTTTACACAAAGGACATGAATGTGGCGGTTCATGGTACGAGTTTCGGTGTGTCAGCATACCATGATGACAGTACACCATCGGTGGTGCTTGTTAAAGGAAAGGTTACGGTGCAGTCGACTACAGGACAGTCGGTAGCCATGTCGCCAAATGAGCAAGTTCGACTCGTTGGCAACCGTATGGAGAAGCGTGGGGTTGATGTACGTTCATATGTAAGTTGGAAAGATAACTATTTGTTGTTTGATAACACCCCTATAACGGAGGTGTTCCAACAGGTGGGCAAGTATTATGGCATTGTACTTACGGCAGTTGATAGCCATGCAATGCAGCAAAATATTACAGGTAAGTTGTATCTGTCGAACCGTGTCGAAGGCGTACTTGATGCCATTGCCTTGCTCACTCATGCTACATATATTATACATAACAGTAAGGTAGAGTTTTCGAAACGTACGGAAAGAGAGCCATCCACGTAACGAGTGCAGAATAACTTTTGATGATAAAAACTAATAAAATATCACTAACCTAAATTTATAAACTAATATGAATCTATTTAAATCTATGTCTCACGATTTGTCGCCTCAGCGCTACCAGCTGTCGGCAAAGGTCATGGCTCTTGCTGCCATCCTATCTTTCTCTGGCTTGCAGGCGGCTCCTGCGGAAGCCATGAATGAACAAAGTTTAAGAGTTACGCTCAATGTGGCAAACATGACTGTTGCTGACGCCATTAGTAAGATTGAGCGTTCTGGCGGTTATGTATTTGTATATAACGATGATGTTAGGGGAGAACTGAGCAACAAGGTAACACTTCGTAGTAATAACAAGCAGATAGACGATGTACTGCGTCAGCTTTTTGCCAGCACCAACATTGCTTATCGGCGTACGGGAAGACAAGTGACACTCTATAAGGCTGAGCAACGAAGGGCGTCAAAAGAAATTCCAAACAGTCGCCATGGCCGTGAAAAACAAGCTGTGGGGTATGTGGTGACAGGTAAAGTGGTTGACAATGCTGGTGAACCTGTTGTAGGAGCCACTGTCAGAGTAAAAGGTCGCAACATAGCCACGGTGAGCAATGTAGATGGCTTTTTCACGATTGATATGCAAGATGGGAAAGCGCTGGATGTGTCGTATGTGGGCTATCATTCTCAGACAATCAACAAACCCAAAGGAAAAATCACTGTCGTGTTGGCAGAAGATAATGCAGACATTGCCGAAGTGGTGGTGGTAGGTTATGGTGTGAAGAAAAAAGCCAACCTCATAGGTGCTGTAAGTACAGTGACGGCAGATGAGCTGAAAGACCGACCAGTAAACAGTGTTGGACAAATGCTGCAGGGACAGGTACCCAATCTTACTATTACCTTTGCTTCGGGTACACCAGGAGAAGCAACACGTATGAACATACGTGGAGCCACATCTATTGTCAACAGTGGCGCACCGCTGGTGCTTATTGATGGTGTGGAAGGTAATATCGACCGTGTCAATCCCAACGATATAGAGTCTATATCAGTACTAAAGGATGCCGCATCGGCTGCCATTTATGGCGCCAGAGCAGGATTCGGGGTGATTTTGGTAACAACAAAGTCAAACAAGGACGGGCAGGTTCATATTACTTACAATGGGCGGTACAGCTGGTCAGCACCAACCACAAAGACATCCTTCATGACCTGCGGTTATGACGCTGCACGGCTGGTAGACCAGTTTAGCATGGCCATGAACAATAGCAGTTATACTAATTATTCGAAAGCGGATTATGCAGAATTGAAGGCTCGGCGATACGATCAGACGGAAAATCCTAATCGTTCTTGGGTCGTGGTTGGTCCAGATGGAAACTATCGGTACTATGGAAACTTTGATTGGTATCATTATATTTTCGATTTTAAGCAACCTACTTGGAATCATAATTTAAGTATTTCAGGAGGTTCGAATAAGTTTAACTTTGTAGTAAGCGCCAATTACAATCAGCGATTGGGTATTTTCGCCATTAATCCTGACAGATATAATCAAAAAAACTTTATGGCTAAGGTTTCTTCTCAATTAAAACCATGGTTAAAACTTACCAGTACATCAACGCTTTTCCGTTCTGATTATGCTGCACCAGGCTATGATTTTGAAGATGGTGGAAACTTTGACAATCTTTGGCAGCATGCGCTGCCTTATGTGTTGCCTTGTAACCCTGACGGGAGTAACGTTTATACTTATTCACCCTCTGCCAATAAGCCTACGAATGGATTTGTAGCCATGTTGAGAGAGGGGAAGGGGTTTGCCAATGTAAAGAAAACGCAATCGTGCTATGCTGTTAATGCGGATTTTAAAATCTCTGAGGATTTACATGTCATAGGGAATGTAAGTTATAAGTTGAGCTACAAGGATAAAACAACGAGACAGGCAAATATGACCTATTCTGAAAAACCAGAAAAGTATGATAAAGCTACAACAATATTCTTTCAAAACAGACTTAAGGAGTCAAGAAGTGAAGAAGAATATTTGGTGTATGACTTATATGCCAATTATCAGAAAACATTTTCATCGATTCATAGCTTAAATATTGTAGCTGGTGTAAATCACGAAACAGGAAGGTATAAAAATATAGAAGGAAACGTGAAAGATTTGCCCATGTCGTTGAACGATTTGTTCTTGGGTACTGGAGCAAGAGGCGTAAAGGGTGGTCAGCACGAGTACGCATTGCTGGGATATTTTGGTCGACTAAGCTATGATTGTGCAGGGAAGTATCTTGCCGAATTGAATATGCGTTATGATGGCACTTCTCGCTTCCCAAAACAGAAAAGATGGGGATTCTTCCCTTCCGTGGCTTTGGGTTGGAGAATGAGTGATGAAAATTTTTTCTCACCTTTAAGAGATGTTGTAGAAAACTTAAAGTTACGCTTTTCCATAGGATCATTAGGAAATCAAATAACGGATGGAAGGCTTAATGGAAATCCATACTATCCCTATATTAGAAAGGCGAACATTAAGCAATCTAATTTCTTAAATTATATAGCCGATGACAAATTTTTCTATTATGTGGATCTTGCTGCCCCCGTCTCAGGTAGTTTAACATGGGAAAAGATAATAACCACAAATGTAGGACTTGATTTAGGAATCTTGAAAAATAGACTTACAGCAACGGTAGATTTGTATCAGCGCAGGACAAAAGACATGTTGGCAGCATCGCTTACTTTGCCAGGTGTGTATGGGTACAGTGCTCCGTTGGAAAATAATGGTGAACTACGAACTAATGGCTATGAAATAACGTTAAGTTGGAACGATCGCTTCATTCTTAAGGGGAAACCTTTTTATTATGGTTGTTCAGCAGCATTGTCTGATTGTCAATCAAAGTTGGTAAGATATTCTGGCAATCAGACGAAGGTATTGGGCAAAGAATATGAAGGTATGGAATGGGGTGAAATTTGGGGATACAAAGTAAGGGGTATTTACCAAACTGAAGAAGATGTCAGAAGAAGAGCTGTCGACCAAAGTTTTGTCAGTTCTCGTTTTACTAACGGTGCTGGTGATTTGATTTTCGAAGATATTGATAATTCAACAAAGATAGATAATGGGAAAGGAACACTTGAAAACCATGGAGATTTGGTAAAGTTAGGAAATAGTCTTCCACGCTATCAATATAGTTTTACAACACATATGTCATGGAATGGCTTCGATCTATCTTTATTTTTACAAGGTATAGGTAGGCAGCACTTTTATCCCAGTGGAGAGAATTTCGCATTCTGGGGACCTTATTCTCGAATTTATTCATCATTTATTCCGGCTGATTTTGTAAATAGATATTGGACTAAAGAAAATCCCAACTCGTATTTTCCAAGACCAGCAGGTGGAATTGCACGTAATGGGGGAGTTCTCACTAAGGTAAACAATCGATATCTTCAGAATTTGGCTTATTGTCGACTTAAGAATTTTACAATTGGATATACGCTACCAGGTATATTGACGAAAAAGGTAAGTATTGAAAAGATACGTTTTTATTTCAGTGGTGAGAATATGTTTACTTTATCAGCGTTAGACAGTAATTACCTTGATCCAGAACAGATTTCAGGAAAAGGAGGTAGTGGAAATGTTTATCCTTACTCCAAGAGTTTTGCATTTGGATTAGATGTCACATTTTAAATTACAAAAGTCATGAAAGTAGTAAAAATCTTTTATATTTTATCTGTCTTAATCTTTGTTTGTGGCTGTGATTTGGATAGATTCCCGTTGGATTCTTTAGCTCCCGAGAATTATTATAATAATAGGGAAGAACTGTCGATTGCGACAAATAAGTTTTATTCACTTTTTCCAACGGCGGAACATTTGTATGGTGAAACTTCAGATATAATAATACCAACAGTCCTTATAGACGAAGTTCAGGGCATACGAACTGTTCCTACAAGTGGTGGAGGGTGGTCTTGGACATCCTTGTCTGATATTAATACATATTTAATGTATTCTAAACGTTGTGCGGACGAAATGGCAAGAAATGAATATAATGCATTGGCACATTTCTTTAGAGCCTTTTTCTATTTTGAAAAAATAAAGAGATTTGGTGAAGTACCTTGGTTTGATGCACCATTGTCATCTACAGATGCGAAATTATACGAATTGCGTACAGGTAGAGATGAATTGATGGATCATATTCGCAGTGATATGGATGATGCAATAAGTTTTTTGCCAAAGGAGCCTAATCTCTATAAAGTTACCAAGTGGTCTGCATTGGCATTAAAATCCAGAATATTTCTTTATGAAGGAACTTATAGAAAATATCATCATATTGCGGGAAGTGATAAGTTTTTACAACTTGCTGTAGATGCTGCACAAGAATTTGTCCAGAATGCTCCATATTCGATTTATGCTAAGGGAGAAAAAGCGTACCTAAGTTTATTCACATCAAACAAAGCCATTAAGGATGAGGTGATATTGGCACGCAACTACAATATTGATATTAATACGATACATAATATCAATCAATATTTTTTAAGTGCGGGAAGTAAACCAGGCATGAATAAAAAAATAGTCGATTCCTATTTGATGAATGACGGATCGCGTTTTACAGATAAGGTGGATTATAAGCTGATGTCATTTTATGATGAAATGCAAGGTAGAGACCCAAGACTGTCTCAGACTATTGTCACACCTGGATATACAAGGTTAAATAGTGAAAAGCTTTTGTCTCCAAATTTCAATTCTACAACAACAGGATATCAGATTATTAAAGGCGTAACATCTGAAAATGCAGATGGTTGGCATAAGTCTCATAATGATTTCCCATTATTCCGTGCTGCAGAGGTGTACCTCAATCTGGCGGAGGCAAAGGCGGAGCTTGGAACGCTGACACAAGCCGATTTGGACCGCACGATATCTAAGTTGCGGGCAAGGGTTGGAATGCCACCTCTCACAATGGCAACTGCCAATGCCAATCCCGACCCCTACTTGATGAGTGCCGAGACAGGGTATCCACAGGTTGATGGACCCAACAAAGGCGTGATATTAGAGATAAGACGCGAACGAACCATAGAACTTTTTGGAGAGGGTTTTCGCTATGATGACCTGATGCGTTGGAAAGAAGGAAAGGCTTTCGAAAAGCAATTCAGAGGAATGTATGTTCCTGCACTTGATCCAGAAAAGAAGTTTGTCGTGCTGGATCTCAACGGAAACGGGAAAAGCGATGCACTGGATGTTTGTGTGTACGATGGTGAACAAGTGCCAACAGAAAATATGTATCCAGAACTTTCTGGTATTTCTACGTTCCTTAAGCTGGGTGACAATATAGAGTTGGAACATGGAGCTAAAGGGGGAAACATCATTGTGCATGACATTAGGAAGAAGCCGAGGAAATGGAACGAAGGGCGCGACTATCTCTATCCCATTCCGCAAGACCAGGTGACGCTCTATGGAGGAAAGCTTACGCAGAATCCAAATTGGTAACCTCTTGCGTATAATCGTAACAAATATTCACCGCATGTCTTTGTTGAGATGCGGTGAATGCTAAACGCTTTTAACATGAACTATAAAACAATATTACACACTATGATTTTCAATTTACTCTTGGCTTTGGCTCTTTCGGCATGCAGCGGTGCAGACAACAATCATGCGAATGCCGTGATTGATGATGGTTCTGAAATTATAGCTAACGATTATAAATATGTAAAATCGTCAGGCGATATACGCATCATGACCTATAACTCATTCTACTGCAAAGGTAATAACGGAACCCCCACCTTTTCGGATGAGAACACGCATCGTTTTGCTTCTGTAATAGGAGCTTTGGCTCCCGATGTGGTGGCTATTCAAGAACTCGATAGTAGTTGCGTACATCGCAACAAACGTTATCTCTTGGAAGAGATAAGCAAGTACACGGGTATCGATTATGAGCTGTTTTTTGGGTCGGCAGCCAAGTTTGATGGAGGACGTATAGGATGTGGCTTATTGGTAAAGCGCAGCATGAAAGTTGACGATGTGCAGTTTACACCTCTTCCTGGGGATGAGCCTCGTATGCTTATTGAGGCGAAGTTTCCCAAATTTACGGTGTTTGCCACGCATATGGATTTGAATCCCATGAACCGAAAGGAAAGTGCAAAACTCATTAACAACAAAGCCAAGAAATCTGTAGTGCCACTCTTTTTGATAGGTGACCTTAATGATTCCCCAACATGGAAGCCCGAACAGTCTGCATTCCCAGAACTGATGCAGAAGTTCAAGATAGTAAGCGATGTGTCGGGTAGTCTGCCAGAACAGCCTGGTGTGACGATAGACTATGTCCTTCTTGGACAGCAACATGCGGCAAAAATTAAGGTAACAGGTACTCACGTGGTAAGGCGGCTGTCCGTAAAAGGTGAGCAACTCGACCTTTCTACTGCATCAGACCACTATCCTGTATTTGCTGACATACGCCTTAAATAAGCAATCGTTATGTTACACATCTCTCTTAGGTTTTTAGGATTTTTGGCGGTCTTGGGGTATGAGTCATCTTGTTTCGCTCTTGACTTTAGCGGAGTACATGAGATGGTGCATCGCCAAATACCATCTCTTTCTAACCATGTCATTTTTAAGTTGTTGCCACCAGAGCCTAAGGAAACCTTCGAATTATCTACGGAAGGAGACAATGTCGTTGTGAGAGCTAATTCGCTGTCCGCAGCATCGGTAGCCGTCAACTATTACCTTAATCAGGTGTGTCACCAAAGCATCTCGCATTGTGGCGACAATCGGAAGCCTATAGAGCGTGTTGTGCCTATCGCCAAGCCCATTCGCATATCCACGCCTTTTCGTTATCGCTACTCGCTCAACTATTGCACCTATAACTACAGTTATGCTTTTTATAAGTGGAAAGATTTTGAGCGCGAGCTCGACTGGATGGCTCTTCACGGTGTCAATCTAATGCTTGCTCCTTTGGGCATGGAGAAGGTTTGGCAGGAAACGTTGCGAGCCTTTGACCTTGGTGACAATGATATCGCACGTTTTATTCCAGGACCAGGTTATACGGCTTGGTGGCTAATGGGCAATCTCGAGGGATCGGGTGGTCCGATGAGTCAGCAGATGATTGACGACAGATATAAGTTGCAAATCAAAATCCTACGACGAATGCGTCAATTGGGCATTGAGCCTGTCGTGCAGGGATTTCCTGGTATTGTTCCTTCTTTTTTGCACGACAAGTATCCCAAGGCTTGTGTCGTGAGTCAAGGAAAATGGAACGGATTTCAGCGTCCAAGTATTCTGTTGCCACAGAGTCAACTCTTCTACCGTATGGCCAAGGCTTATTATGATAATATGAAAAAGTACTACGGTGCTGACTTGCGTTACTTTGGGGGAGACCTTTTTCATGAAGGGGGGAACGCTAAGGGGGTAGACCTTTCTTCCACGGCATCGAAAGTACAAAAGTGCATGTTGTCGCATTTTCCAGACGCCAAATGGGTATTGCAAGGTTGGAATGACAATCCAGCCCCAGCCTTATTGGCAGGATTAGATAAAAAGCATGTGTTGTTAATCAATCTGGCGGGCGAGATAGACGCATCATGGAAGCAGTCAGATGAATTCGGGCAAACACCATGGATATGGGGAAGTGTCAACCATTTCGGAGGGAAAACCGACATGGGCGGACAACTGCCTGTATTGGTAGAACAACCGCATCGTGCATTGGCAGTCTCGCAGCATGGTAGGCTTAAAGGCTTGGGCATCCTGCCCGAAGGCATACACACGAATCCTGTTGTGTACGACTTGGCTCTGCAAACAGCATGGAGCGATACCGTTCCTTCTGTCGACCATCTGCTGCGTCAATATATATGGTATCGTTATGGAACATGGAACGATGATTTGTACCGAGCATGGCAGTTGTTGGCGAATTCGGTGTACGGTGAGTTCGAGGTAAAGGGGGAAGGCACATACGAGTCTGTGTTTTGTGCACGTCCTTCGTTGCATGTAACCAGTGTCTCCACATGGGGACCAAAGAAGATGCAGTATCAGCCAGAGAAACTCCTTCAGGCTCTTGTCTTGTTCAGGAAAGCGGCAGTACATTTCAAAGGCTCAGAAACATACGAATATGACTTGGTAGATTTGGCAAGGCAGGTAATGGCAAACAATGCACGCAATGTGTATAACCAAGTTGTGCATGCCTACAATGAAAAGGATTCCTTGGCTCTTAACAGGTATAGCTTGACATTTTTACACCTCATTGACTTGCAGGATAGCTTGCTGTCCACCAATAAGTTCTTCTTGTTAGGCAAATGGTTGCAGGCAGCCAGACAGTATGGGGAGAATGAGCAGGATCAAAAGCAGGCTTTGGTGAATGCTCGTACCCTCATTTCTTACTGGGGACCCGATGATGCGACAACGAGGCTTCACGATTATGCCAACAAGGAGTGGGCAGGACTGTTGAAGCAGTATTATGCACCTCGTTGGCGTGCCTTTTTTGCCATGTTGGCAGGGCAGCTTAGAGGAGAGGAACCTCAGACACCAGACTTTTTCTCCATGGAACGAATATGGGCAATGAGTGGTGGCGATGAAGTGATGCAACCCAAAGGTGATTACCTACTGATGGTGGATAGTGTCATAGCAGCTGTGACAGTGAACCAATGATGCAATGGCAGTGAGAAACGCAGTTTGCCAAAAAACATATTGACAGATGACAATCATTCTATATTAAACAAAGAAAAAAAATGAATTATTTACGCCAGACTTTATATATTGCTGTTTTAGCTCTAATTTCTCCATTGTGTATGTCTGCACAAACACTACCGTTTCAACAGAAAACACTCTCTCCACGTGAGCGAGTGAATGACTTGGTAGGGCGAATGACATTGAACGAAAAAATATATATGTTGCAGAGCGACTTCTTTTATCGAGGATGCGAACGTTTGGGAATTCCATGTCTGGAAACAGCTGATGGTCCTTTGGGAGTTGCCTCATGGGGACTCAAAGGCCGAGCTACGGCATTCCCCAGTCAGCTTTCCTTGGCAGCTTCGTGGAACAGGGATCTTGCTTATCGCATTGGTGCCATTTATGCAAAAGAATGGAAAGCACGTGGCATTCAAGTCTTTTATGGACCTGGGGTAAATATCTACCGTTCATCCAAAGATTCTCGAAACTTTGAGTACATGGGTGAGGACCCTTATCTTGCTTCAGAAATGGCAGTTCCTTTCATACAGGGGATTCAGCAAAATGGAATATTGGCAACAGTAAAGCATTTTGTGGCGAACGACCAAGAGTTCGATAGGTATCACGTCAGTAGTGAAGTCTCCGAAAGGGCTTTGCAAGAAATCTACTATCCTCCGTTCAAGGCCGCTATACAGCGTGCTGGAGTAGGGGCTATCATGATGGGGTATAATTTGGTCAATGGAGTATATTGCGCCCAAAACAAACAGCTTATGTCCGACGTGTTGCGACGTAAATGGGGATTTCAGGGAACTATGATGTCGGATTGGGGTGCCACTCATAGCACATTGGAATCTGTTCGGGCTGGATTGGACATGGAACTGGGAACGTTCGATTACCTCAACCAACGACAACTGCTTCCGTTAATAAAGTCTGGTGCGATAAAGACGAGTGAAATAGATTCTATGGTTACCCACATTCTACTGCCTTGCTTCAGATTGGGTTTGTTTGACAAGTCAGTGAGTAGAGATGTTTCCGTGCCTACCTATAATGAGGAGGCTAACCAAACTGCTTACGAAGAGGCATGTGAGGGTATTATCTTGCTCAAGAACAACGATGGAATCTTGCCACTCAAGTCACCAAGTTCTATTGCTGTGATTGGACCTAATGCCAACCCTAATGTCGTGTCAGACAATTGTTATGATGTGAAAGGTTGCTCATATGGTGGTGGTGGGAGTTCAAAGGTTAACCCTTGGTATGTGGTGACTGATTTGGAAGGTATCAAAAAAGCTTTTCCACAAGCACAGGTGTCATATCATGAAGGAGTATCCAACGCATACAAACGTAGATTGTTTAGCAATAGCGTGTTTACAACATCTCAAGGAAAGCGTGGCTTGCAGGCGTGCTATGTGTCGTTGGTTGATTCAGGTAAAGTATCGACTGGTACCCATTCTATAAACCAAATAGACAAACAGATTGACTTCAGGTGGGAGGAAGGTGCCTCAGCGGTAAGGTCTTTAGGTGCTGCCTATCAGGTAGAGTGGAAAGGAGTCATCGCATCAGAACGCAACGATTCTATTCTTATTTTTGTTGATGCACAAGGAGGTTATAGGTTGGATGTTGATGGCAGCACTGTCATAGACAAGAGGCATAGTCAGACGTTTGCCAACCAATGGGTAAAGATTCCTTCGCAAAAAGGACGAAAGCATACAGTGTGCCTCACTTATTGGAATCGCAACTGTCACCCAGCCGAGATAAGGATGGGGTGGGATTATGCGCATGCAGTTGACTATTCTGAAGCCTTGGACTTGGCACGGAAGGCAGATTGTGTGGTCTTCTGTGGTGGACTGGATGCCAGCTTGGAGTTTGAAGGGACTGATAGGTCTTTTGAATTGCCGTATGGACAGGATGCACTTATTCAGGCTCTCATCAAAGCCAACCCTCGTACCATTGTGGCAATGCATGGTGGAGGTGCCATGGATATGTCTGCATGGATAGACAAGGTGCCTGCACTTTTGCACATGCTATATCCTGGACAAGAGGGAGGTACAGCTTTGGGACAGATTCTTAGCGGTAAGGTGAACCCCTCTGCTAAGTTGCCGTTTACCATGGAGCGTAAATGGGAGGATTCTCCTGCCTGTGGCAATTACGATGAAACGCGAATGTTGCGTAAGGTGTTTTATCGAGAAGGTATTTATGTAGGATACCGCGGATATGAGCGCAAGGGCATCAAACCTTTGTTTGCCTTTGGACACGGATTGTCTTACACGACGTTTGCTTACGACAATCTGAGCTTAGTTGTTACAGACAAGAAAAAAGGAATGGTAAAGGTTGCTTTTGATATTACCAATACGGGAAGACAAGACGGAGCTGAAGTGGTACAATTGTATGTGCACGACCCCGTTGCTATGGTTGACAGACCTTACAAGGAGCTAAAGAATTTTGCCAAGGTCTTTCTGAAGGCTGGTGAGACCAGACATGTGGAAATGCTTTTGCGAGATGACGCATTTAAGTATTACCATCCCAAGCGTCATGCATGGGTGTTGGAACACGGAAAATTTGATATTTTAGTTGGGGCTTCCTCGGCAGATGTGAGGCTTAGGGGGTCAATCAAGCTTTAGACAATTTTATGGCAGCCTGATGGCAGGATTGCCTGTAGGTATCTTTAAGGGGATTGTTGTAGGGCTTGCTTACGATGTGGCAAGCCAATAGGTAATGAGGGCGGACAGCAGCGGATTGTGCAGCTGTTTGCCCTTTTCGCGTAATGTAGTCATGGCTCTATACACAATTTTTCGTACGGAATCGGGATGCATGTTCATCAGTAGGGCAATATCATGATAGTCCATGCCGTGCATGTAGCGCAGGTAAATGGCTTCGCGCTGCCGGTCGGTAAGTCCTTCTAATAGCTTGGCAACCGTTTTTGACACGTCTTGGCGTTGCTCCTCGCTTATCAATGTGTCCGTAACGCTTACCTCTGTGGAAAAGTGTATTTGGGTAGTCTCCATGTCGCTTATGTGTGCTTTCTGCTTATAGGTGTTCAGTAAAGTGTTCCTAAACGACTTGAATAAGTAAGCTGTAATGTTGGTAACGTCTTTCAGTCGTTTGCGGTGTGAGTAAAGAGTACAAAATACATCGTGAACGCCATCCTCACAACTAACAGTTTCAAAACCAAGACCTCGCCCATATGCCATTAGTTCTTTCACAAAAAGGCGGTACAGCGAGGAGAATGATTCTGCACGATTCTCCTCGCTGTCACTATTCACAAATAGACGCCAATAGTGTTCACGTTGAAAGTTTTTACCGTCTTTGTGCATGATAAGAAACACCTGCCATTGACAAGAATTCGGTAGGTTGTAGCAGGTATGTTTTGAGGAATGCTGCTCGCTTCCCGTAATTCTTATGCCTTAGTCTCTCTTTCCAAAAATCCTCAGCAAATACAAGAACAGGTTGATAAAATCAAGGTACAATGACAGTGCACCCATGAGTGCAATCTTCTGTGCGCCTTCGCCCATGTCTGTTTGTAGGGCAAGCATTTGCTTAATCTTCTGAGTGTCATAGGCGGTCAGTCCTACGAATATCAAAACACCGATGTAACTTACAATCAAGTCAAAGCCACTACTCTTCACGAAGAAGATATTTACCACGCTGGCAATGATAAGCCCAATCAGTGCCATGAGCAATAACTTTCCTAATGAGGTAAGGTCACGCTTGGTAAAATATCCATAGGCTGCCATGACTCCAAAAGTTCCTGCCGTGATGAAGAACACGCTGGCTATCGATGTAAGGGTGTACGCCATAAAAATAAGTGACAAGGTGGCACCATTGAGTACCGAATAAAGCACAAACAACAGGGTCGCTGTCGTCAGCGAGAGTCGGTTGATGGCTGCGGATACCGTTAGCACCAATGCCAGTTCGGCAATAATCAGTCCCCACAAAATTGCAGGCTTCTGTACCAGCCACATCATGATATTGGGCGATGATGCCACTCCGTATGCCGTTATGCCAGTGATGACCAAAGCCAATGTCATCCATACATATACTTTGCGCATCAAGGCAGGGAATGCCAATGACAACGAACCTTCCTTTTCTCTAATTAGTTTTTCTAACTCTTTTATTTCCATAAATAATTTACTTCTTATTTTTTTGCTAAGATAAATGATTTATAACAAACATGCAAACGCCATGCCATTTTTCCATTAAAAACTACAATAATTAACAATCTTAGCCCTCGTTGTCCACAATAATTCTTATATTTGTAGGCATCATAGATACCTTACAAAAATGATGAGGTCAAAGCAACGGGCACGATGAACACTGTTAGTGCGAATTACTGGTGGACTGTTGCTTGCATTTAGACAAACCGCTCAATTCTTGATGAGATGAAGACAGAATTCCAAAAGATGCGCACAGAGGAGTTATATTCCTTTGCTGACCCAGAAATTGCTGCCAGTCTTGCGCATGCCAAAGAACTGTGTCGCCAATTGCAAACCATGACGATGGATGATGAGCATTATCGTGAAATCATAGAGGAACTTGTTCCTGGCATTCCTTCGTCTTCTGCCATCTGTCCTCCCTTTCATTGCGACCACGGGCATGGCATTGTGATGGGTGAGCATACGTTTCTTAATTATAACTGTACTATCTTGGACGGAGCTTATGTGCGCATTGGGCATCATGTCCTTATAGGTCCCAATTGTCAGCTGTACACTCCGCAACATCCGATGAACTATTTGGAGCGTCGTTTGCCCCAAGAGGTTTCTCACCCCATCAGTATTGGCGATGATACATGGTTGGGCGGGGACGTCATTGTGTGTCCGGGTGTCCATATTGGTAGGCGATGTATCATCGGGGCTGGTTCGGTGGTAGTACATGATATACCCGATGACTGTTTGGCAGTGGGCAATCCTGCAGTTATAAAGAAGCGTCTGCGATAAAACTTCTCCGCTCGGATCTTTTACGATTTACACTTGCGTCTTTTTTTTTATTCCTCAAGAGTGACAGATATTGGAACCTTTGCTGTTTAGTCTTCGGTTTCTAAGTCCAATGTGTCCTGAATGTTCATCATGTATTTCCAGCCACCCACGTCAAATTTAACGTAATCGAGGATAAGGCTTTCTTGTTCTTTGGGTGTCAGATTGTCGTGCATTACAATTTCTTTGATTACTTCTTTCCATAAATTGCAAAGCACACGGAGAAAATGAGGTGATATTTGGTCGTTAATGTACGGATATTGCTGCTTCATTCGTTTGATGTAGTTCATTCCGTCAAAACTTTGTTGTTCTATCATCTTGTCAATGGCATGATGAAGTGAGGTGTTGGCAGCCTCGTTCAGCAAAAGTTTTAATTCATTACGATAGGGAACAACTAACGATGTGACCAATTCTTTCATGCTTTCCAAGTATGAGTCGTATCTGAAAGTGTCTAATGTGGCGTATGACGACTGGTTGGCATTTTGCCGATAGGCTTCAAAGGCTTTTAACAAGGGGTGTATGACACACCTGAACAAATGGTCTTTGTTTTTGAAATAATGATATATGTTGCCAACCGCAATGCCCGAAAGTGATGCAATGCGTTGCATAGATGTGTTTTTCACTCCATTCGCAATAAACTCTTGTCGGGCAACAGCGATGATTCGTTCTTTGATTTCGTCTTTTTGTGTCTGCATGTTGAGCGTATTTTATACTGCGAAAAAGTTTGAGTCTGTTCTTTTGGAATTCTGAAGCAGAAGTGACGAACAGACTCAATCTTCTATTTCTCTTTATTTAGCAAAACTGTAAAAGAAGCTCGGATTACCCATTACTTCCAATACAGGTCCTTTTACTTCCTTTGTTTCTGGATTGTAGGTGTAAAAGCCATTTGCCTTTTTGTTGGCACTCCCAAATACAATTAAATTTTTGTGTTTACCAATGGCTGTTCCTTGAGGGTTGCCAACCTCCATGCCCTCTATCTTGGTAATACTTTTTTTGTATAAATCTATCTCCACGGGTACGTTGGTCATTGATAGATACGGATTGCTCATGGCGTTAGGATCTAAGCCATAAGCGTTTAGATAAGCGTATAGTTTGCCTTTACCTTCGTAGAACATGGTTGCAGCAAATTCACCCTTCTTGACCGATAAGCCTTTTACTTCTGTTTGGTCGAACCGAATGCAGTATGTGGGGTCTATCTCTTCGCTTCCGTTCTTAATGCGGGCAATGCCTCCAGGAAGTTGAGGCATAAAGCCAAATGACCCAATGCAGTTGAAGTATATGTCTTTGTTCTCATCCATGAAGATAGAATTGGCGTCTACGGGGCGTGTTGCAAAACTCATGCCTAAAGATGTGTTGGTAATGTGCTTTTTTACTTGGTCTGTCTTTGTGTCAATCATGGCAAGCTCTATGGTGTTGGAGGTTGGCATCCACTGTGCATTAAACTGATTAAGCCCAACAAACAGCATGCCGTCTCGGATAATCATGGCAGCTGGGGCTACCTTGGTGTCTTTGTGTGCTAAAGAGTTAAGGTCTATCTCTGTCAGTTTTTTCATGGTTTGCGGATTAAATACCATGATTTTCCCCAAACCTTGAAAACTAACGTAAGCCTTTTCTTCATTCAGTTCTACTACATTGCTGGCAGCAGCTCCTGCAGGGATGGACAGTGTGCCTTTTTGTACAAAGTTGCCTTGCGCATCAATGTTGTATCGGGTAATCTCTGCCTTGGAGTTCCCCATATAATCGGGGAAGGAATATAGATTACCACTTGGTGTGATGATAGGTGTTGAACCAAATCCTGTGGGTGTGGCGTTTTTGTTATTGTACTTTCCGGGTGTCATGTCGGCAAGTGCTTGCATGTACACGCTGCCGTTGTTGCCTTCGGGGTTGGTAACTCCTGTTGCAAAAACAATGCCTTGGAAAGCATTGGCACCAGTATTTTTCTTTGATTGGGACGTAGCGTTGTCGTCGCTACCACACGATGCAGCCAGTACGGTAAGAGCAATGGCTGACAATAACATCTTGATTTTCATACGTTTTTTTGTTTTAATGATATAATTAATGAATTGATACTATAAATATTACTTTAATAAATATCTTACTTTGAAAGCTACAGACCGCCCAGGCAAAGGACAATTCAAATCGGATACGACGCGGCGGTTGGCTATATTCTTAACCTTTAGCGTAAAGCTCCATGTACTGTTCTGTAATGTGTGTTCTATGGCAGCATCCACTATCATAGAGGTGGGTATTTTGCGCTCTTGATATTTGCTCATCTCAAAATCGTAGTAATATTGGTGTATATATGAGGCGTCAACCATGATGCGGGTATTCTGTCCTCGACCGCCAAAGATATTCTCCTGATGATATTCCAGCCCTCCATTAGCCATGAAGTAAGGTACATTTGGAATACGCATGTTGTAGGTGGGGTTTTCCACCACTGTGCCGGGAACCATCTTTCGCTTGTCACGCAAGTCTTGGTATGTGGTGTTGGCATATAGATAGAGCATGGGCAATACGTCTCCTTTGGCTTCTAACTCTATTCCCATGGTTTGCACTTCACCAAAGTTTCTATATCGAGCCATGGTAGGTATCATGTCGGGTGTGAAACGTATCATGTCTTTTAAAGTGTTGTAAAAGCTGTTCAACTCCATTTCTATCATTCCACCATCTTTTAATGCTTTGTGGTAGAGCAAGCCAATATTATATCCTGTCGTGCGCTCGGGTTTTAGAGCTGGCGAAGGTAATATGGAATAGCCGTTGCCAATAAGCTCCTCGGTAGACGGTATGCGCACTTCTGAGTTGAACGATGCCTTGACCAACAGTTCGTCGGAGAACTTCCAGCGCATGGCGTTGCTAAAACCCGCAAAGTTTTTTGAACTGCTGACGGGCTTTGGCTCACTAATAGAGTAAGTGGAAATACTCCGTGAGTCGGAACTATATATAAAGTCTTTTATCGTGAATGCGTTTTGAAATCTGCCATTAAAAAGTGTCAAGTCGTACGATAGTCCTATGGTAGTGGATGTCATCCTGCTATGAAAGTTGGCATTGAATCCTAAAGCCTTATCCATAAGCGAGTCGGTGGGAAACATATTCGTATTGTTGGCACATACATTGAGGTTGAGGCTGTGGTGTGCATTGATGAGATAATTTAGGTTGAGCTTGCCGCTCCAATCATACGACTTGTTATCGCCATCGCTTGGATGGCTGCCTTGCTCACCACCAAAAGGCGATACGGCAGGCAGCTGGTTGCCATCCCAGTCGTAGCGACACTTGGCTTTATCTGTCATTCCATATCGTCCGTACGAGAGCAGTGTCTCAAAAGTCAGGTCTAAGCCTGGTGCAAAAAAGTTCTCTTTTTGCAGCTTCAGTGCAGTCATGATGTTTTGTGACTTATTGAAAGCCTCACGAATATATTGGTCAATACCTTGTATCTCTTGTCGGGTGTGGGTAAATATCAGTTCCCATTTTAGTTCGTCAAACCACCATTTGGTGGCTTTCACGGATGCACCACCAATAATCTTGGAAAATTTGTCATGGGTGCGCTTCACGGTTCTTCCATCCAAATGGTCTAAAACCATGTCGTAATCGTTGTCCGAATGGGTGTACACTCCACCAATGCCAAACTGCAGTCCTGTGCGTTGGTTGGTACGCTTCAGAACAGTAGATAATTGGTGAGTGTTGAACGAGCTTATCTCGTACGATGCGTCGAAGTAAAGGGGAGGATACTCTTTGGTTACTACGTTTACGGCTCCACCTAATGCAGAACCACCAAACTTGTAGGGCACAATACCTTTATACACCTCAATGCGTTCTATCATTGAGGTAGGAATGTCATTGAGTGCCACAAAATTATTTAATCCTCCTAAGGGGCTTTCGTCAACAAACATGCCCATGCGCTTGCCTTCCAGCCCTCGTATTGATATGCGTGACGCACTTCCCATACCCCCTGTGTTGCGTACTGTTACCCCTACGGTGCGAGCCAGTACGTCATTGATATTCGTGGCAGTTCCCTCTAATTGCCGTTTGCCTATGACCGATACGGGTAAAGCCGACTGCTTTAGTTGTCTTATCTTATTTTTTCCCAAGATGGTTACACCTTGTAGTGTGTTACTGTTTGCATGTAGACCTATGTTGATGCAAATGCTGTCTTGTTTGTTGAGAAATAAATCTACATTGGTCTTTTTTGTTTTATAGCCGACGTAAGACACCCGTAAGGTAAACTTTCCTTCTTCGCTGATGGGTAGAACATATCTA
Organism: Hoylesella timonensis S9-PR14; assembly: GCF_000762405.1. Lineage (GTDB taxonomy): Bacteria > Bacteroidota > Bacteroidia > Bacteroidales > Bacteroidaceae > Prevotella > Prevotella timonensis_A. Next base: position 41,531 of record NZ_JRPQ01000001.1, read on the forward strand.
CCTTGTTCGTTACTGATGGCATGCTTCTCCGTCCCTATGATTTCAATACTGGCACCACTCAAGGGGATATGTCGCTGCTCATCGGTAACATATCCATACAGTATGGTTGTACCATGTGTTTGTGCGTTGGCGTTGTAACTTGTGGTGTGGAGCAAGCATAGTATGTAAAAGATACGTAGCAGGCATAAAGAATGTGTTGATAGTTGTTCCATGTTTTTCTTTTTTGGTTTTTGAGGAGTCTTGAATAATGAATGAAATTCAAAACAATTCACAAAAAAAAGATGCACCAACTTAAAGTTGATGCATCTACATATAAATTCTCTACTAAAAGATTTGTCTTTCTTTCGCTTTCTTGCCATTGAAATATTTTTTTTGTTGGCGACAAAGGTACTGCATATAAAATAAATTTGCAATACCCATTTGTAGGTATCTTGAACCATGATGTTTTTTTTTCGATGAGAAGCGAAAGGATTTCTCTCCTTAAATAACCAGAGACAAATGTCGCTTTTGTCCTTTTTTTTTACCATAAAAAAGGGGGCGTCATGGGGCTGTTTTTTCGTTGGAAATGAATCGTTCGTTGAACAACCGTGAGAGAACCGTTGAAGAACCG
>NZ_JRPQ01000002.1 GCF_000762405.1 Hoylesella timonensis S9-PR14
TTTTCTATTTTGAAGATTTTGAATGGTCGATTTTTGGTAAAATAATAGGACAAAAATATCGTTTTGAAAATGCTTTTGTTGGTTCGGACTTGACATTATCTTTCACAAAGTTTTTTTGTCTTTTTCGTGTTATTCGTTGTTCCATAGCTACTCAACAATGGTTTGGAAGAATACTGCCGTATAGATGCAAATCTTTTATGTAGGAGTAATTGTTATGATAACAAATCAATTAAAGAAAGTGAAAGGGGCAACCAATGCAATTCGCTTAGGGCTTAGATTTGTTATTGAAACAAAAGAACAAAGTTTATTTTTCACTATCAATCTTCTCTTTTAGATGAGCGTACCGTGACATGCGATAGATAAAAGAATATGAATATTTGGCACTATCTGATAAAATTCTTATCTTTGCAACGCTTTCCAACTTAGAAAGCTTCCACACATTGCTCCCATAGTTAAATGGATAGAACGTAGGTTTCCTAAACCTTTGATCCGAGTTCGATTCTCGGTGGGAGTACTGTTTTTTAGAAAAAGAAGAAGGTAAAAAGCAGCTAAGTTGAAGAGAAACGAAATGCACACAAGTCCTCGATTGACAAATTTATGTTAAATTTCATTAGCTTAACGGTGATATCGTTTCTTATTTCTTTTATTTATCCTATATTTGTACTAAACAAGAGGTATCCCAATGAGGGGACAACGCTTGCGTATCAATCACTAACGAAAAAACACAAGAGCATTACAATCATTGAATGTACGTGATATTACGCTTAGTGTATCATGTCATTGTTGAGCGAGAGCGTACCTTATTTAGACTATCTTTTGTTATTGTTTGGCAATTCAGTTTCACAAAGTAACCTTCAAAAACATGACAGGCGCAATCATAGGAGATATTGTAGGATCTCAATTCAGATTTAACACCACTGACGTAAAAGATAATGTTGAATTGTTTACTAATGAGTGTAGTTTTACAGATAATACGATTTGTGCAGTTGCAATTGCAGATGCAATTATGAACAATGGCTCTTATCAAGAAGCGTTATTAGACTGGTGTCATCGTTATCCAAATCCACAAGGCGGATACAGTGACATGATTACACAATGGTTGAAAGACCCCAAAGCCTCTACAGTCAGTTCATTTGACAATAGTGCTGCCAAGCGCATTGGTGCTGTGGGCTGGTTGTTCAATGACTATCATGAGGTGCTATCGGAAAGCAAAAGATGTGCCGAGGCGAGTCACACTCATCCTGAAGCCATTAAGGGGGCGCAGTGCGTTGCCACTTTAATTTATTGGCTACGTACCTGTAGAATACGAAGAGAGGAAATAGAAAAAGCAGTGAAACATAATTTCGGGTATGAAATTCCGAGTCTTCGAGACATATATGCCACCATTCATCATGGACAGAATGATGCTGCGTGCCAAGAGATAGTACCTTGGTCTATTAGATGTTTCTTAGAAAGTGAGAATTTCGAAGATGCGCTACGGATAGCTATAAGTATTAGTGGAGATTCTGTTGCCGAAGCGGTTATATGTGGGAGTATAGCCGAAGCGTATTACCAAATACCTGATGAGTTGATAGAAAAGGCTTTTGGCTACTTAACAAAAGATATATTGCAAATTGTTGAGCAATATTATGAATATTTGGGAAGCCATCTAAATAAATAGTCGTCTATCTTTTTAGAACAATGCTTCCCAAATACGAGCCTGTTTAATATGTCGTTGTGAGCATGAAATGCTCTTCTCAAAATACAATTCTTGCATGTAGCATAAATTATCTCCATACATGAGCGGCTGCGATTCCCCGTAATCGTATAATTCATTCATGTGGTTTGCGGCATTAACTCATGCTTTCAATAAAAGGATAGCTTGGATACAAATAAAAAAGCCTTATATGAAAAGCGCAGCATATAACAGATATCCCCAATGTGCAGCAAGCGCAGCTGCAAGTCCTCCGATAGTATGAGAAACAATGGCCTTAGAGGTAAGTTCCCGATAGCCAATGGTATCAAGCATTGCTGTATGTGTACTAAGGAAACCACTCCAGCACATTCCAATACCTGTGAATACAGCTATGGCATTGCCATCCAGCCAACCTTGTGACATAAAGTTGGGCACTAAACTCAATGCAGCACCAACAGCTCCGAGCGCAGTGATAGGGAAGGCAATCTGGTGTGGGTCTGAAAACCCAAAGAGCGGATTGAGTAGCCAATCTAATTTGTTTGCAATGGCTGGTAAAATGGCGATTCCCTCATAAGCTTTGCCTGTGAAATTACCTTCTGTACTGGCTCCAAAGGTGAGTATCATCACTAACGTAGAAATAATGAGTACACCAGGGATGATGGAAACACCAACATCGACGCCCGATTTTCCGCCGTCTAATAGAGAATTGAGTATGCGCAGAAACACCGATGTTTCTTCACGGTGTAACTGACGAATGGGTTGCTGGCGAAACTTCTCTCCATCCAAAGCTTCTTCGGAACGATATTGCGGATAAGCTTTGAGTACAAAGTGTTGCATGAGCCTTGTAGAGACTACGCACCCAATGCAGGCTCCTATAAAACCAATGAGGGGTTCCACGAAATAACCGTTGCCTAACATAAAGACGATGACAATGAGCCCCATGCCAAACGCTGTGCCGAAATTGGTGAGCGAAATATACTGATACTTCTTGAAGTAACTACCAAAATGCTTGTCTTGTGCCAAAGTGATAATGGCAGGATTGTCGGAGAGAAACGTTAATACCGCTCCAAGTGAAGCCACTCCTGGCAGTCTGAACACCGGTTTCATCAATGGTCGCAAGGCTCGTTCTATTAAGTCTACAACTCCAAATTCAACAAATAGCTTCCCTAAGGCACCTGTCAACACACAGATGCCCATGAGATAAAAGCAGGTATTGAGCAACAAGTCGTGAGCCGTGTGCATAATGGTGTTGAGCATGTTAGCCACTCCCATAATGCTTGCTATTCCTCCAAACAGTCCAGTGATGATAAGCAGACATATAATCCCCTTTGGCATTCTTCTCTTTTTCTTATCATTGCTCCTGTCTGTTGTTTGCTGTTGGAGCAATTCATCCTGTGTAGAGACAGTTTCTCTCTTGACCTTTGTATTATTCACTTTGTTTGTCATTAAGGTTCGTAATCGTGTGTATCTTTTACTCTCATTATTGAAAGATATCTGTAAACGCCACCATTCTATGAGGTTGGAGTCGTGGCGTTTTCAGATATTGCTTTCATATAATGATTCTAAATTTGTGATTTCATTTGTATTTTGCTGGCAAATTTAAGATTTTTATTAGTATCTATCTTATATCTGACTTTATTTTTTTGTTCAGCATTGATATTTTCTGTGCGATAATGATATTTCAATTGTTTTATCAATATATGCCAAATATCTTTTATGAATCATGCTGTCAATGTTCACAAGGCTTACAAAAAGAGCACTGCAACCTTTTGTTTATTGCAAGCTTTCTACTTTTAAGTGGGTTATCTTGCTATTGAAACTGCCCGTCTGTAACAGGGGGAAGACAAGTGTACGAATGTAATAAAGGTCTCCTCGCTTTCCAAAATTAATTTTCTTAACATTCAGTTCACTCACTAATTTACCATTGACAAACAGACTTGTTTGTTCACGATTTCCTTCAATCACCACTTGCGCCTTTTCATGTGGAAAGAATTGATAGCCAAATGTGTTCAGATAGCCGTCTCTACTAAATCCTAACAGCCCAGAAATGGGGTCAGACAAGTAAAATTTGGCATTTGGTGAACTAAACAAGACTGTTCCCGGAGCTTCCTTGGCTGCTTCAATATGGAAAGAAATTCGGTAGTTCCAGCCTATCTGTTCTATGGCGTTGTGCTCGTTTGGTGTCACCACATCTTTAGTCAGCACGACACCCGGCTGGTATCGTCCCGCATAGTTTACGCCAGGAGCTTCGCTAAGTTGTTTCTTTTTGTCTGTAAAGTAGGCGTAATCAAAGGAAGGTTTTGCACCTGTCCACATTTTCGTAGACAACGTTTGCAGTGCTGGCATCACTCTATAATGCACGTCTTGTGGACTAATACCATTGCCAACAATATCGTTCCACACCGCAAACATTCCTCCCTTTATTTTGGGATGACGCTCTGGGAATATCACATCATTGATATTAGCTGGTGTCCACTGCTTATACAGATTTTCGGTATTAAGATAGTCGTAATAGTAGCCTGCCTTTGGTACAATGTACAAGTAACGGTCTGGAATGCTCACCAAATCGTATCCAAGGTCAATCATTTCCTTTGGTTGCGAATAATCATTCGACCATGCGTACATGAGTACATCTTTCACTTTTATAGGAGTCTTTCCTTTTGCGTGCGTTTGTTGTCCCCACACCAAGGCTTGTTTGCCAAAACTCTCCACATATTTTATATATCTATCGGTAAAATATCTGAACTTCTCTACTACCGCTTGGTCTTTATTCGAATATTCATCGGTGCCAATGTGCACACGCTTCCCACGAAAAACGGGGTCAACACCTCCTAAATATTCTTTGAACAAACCATCTAAGAAGGTATATGTTTCGGGATTAAACAAGTCTAAATGATCCATTCCATACTCCTTGCTGGCTATCTCAGGTTTGTAATGTGTAAACGCTAACGAATGGGCAGGGACATCAATTTCTGGAATAATCTCGACATGAAGACTGTCAGCGAGTTTCTGTAAATCGATAAATTCTTTTTTTGTGTAATAACCATCACGAGCGGTAAGTCCTGGGTAAGTATCACATTCCAACCTAAAAGCGGCTTGCGTTTTATTCCAGTCGTTATCGAAAAACTGTTTGAAACCATTGTCATTCAAATGAATATGCAGCGCATTCATTTTATAATAAGCCATGATTTTAACATATTCTCGAAGCATATCTATAGGAAAGAACTTGCGTCCACAGTCAATCATCAACCCACGGAACGGATAGTCTGGTGCGTCGGTGATAGTGCCGCATGGTAATGAACCTTTGTTTTGTTCTGACAATTGGAGCAACGTACGAGTGCCCCAATACAGTCCTTGCACCGTCGGCGCAATTATTTTAATGCTGGATCCAATAACCATTGTATAAGATTCGGGGTTTGCTTTCTTGTTTTTCTTTACAACTAATTCTATATTTTCTACTTTATTTTTCCCCTTCAGAACGTTTAATTTCTGACCAAACATCTGTTGGTAATCGCTTGACAGTTGTGTGGCTATTTGCTGAACCCCTGCCTCATTACTTCGATAAGTAATACACGTTTGTGACTTTATGACAAAAGAACCACTTCCTCCTTTCCATGTTTTAATTTCTGGAATGGTAAAAGGTTTTTCGTTTGTAACCGAATAAATGTTGTTGCAGATGCTCAGTAATAAGAGTAGTAATAAAGTTTTAAGTTGTGTTCTCATTTTTTAATCTCTTTCTATTTTGTTGAATTAGTAATTATTTTACAATTATCTCACGGCATTTTGCAAGGATATCTTCCAGCTCTTTTACCGTTGTGGCACGCAACATGGCAATTCGTGTCTGCCTAAAGTCGGGTATTCCCTTGAATATTGGACTTGCAGCCAAGTGTCTGCGCGTGTGCAAAATGCCACGATATTCGTCAATGCGAGCCACGTTGATGTGCAATTGCTCTAACAAGATATCCAACTTCTTGTTTAGATCAAAGCTTTCATCATGTGGTTTCCCGTCTAAGTAGTTGCGCATCTCTTTGAATATCCAAGGGCATCCAAATGAGGCGCGTCCCACCATAACACCATCTACACCGTATGTCTCAAAGGCATGCTTGGCTTCTTCTGCGGAGGTGATGTCTCCGTTTCCGATGATAGGAATGTGAATGCGTGGATTCTTTTTCACTTCACCTATCAGTGTCCAGTCTGCTTTTCCTGTGTACATCTGACTTCGTGTACGTCCATGAATGGTTAGTGCCTGTATGCCACAGTCCTGTAATTGCTCTGCCAGGTCGGTAATGATGAGATGGCTCGCGTCCCATCCCAACCGAGTTTTCACGGTTACGGGAATATGTACAGCCTTTACTACTTCACGTGTGATTTCCAACATCAAGGGAATATTCTGCAACATTCCTGCTCCTGCTCCTTTTCCTGCAACTTTCTTTACAGGGCATCCAAAGTTGAGGTCAATGACATCGGGTTTACTTTGTGCTACAATCTGTGCCGCCTCAACCATTGAAGCCACATCTCTTCCATAAATCTGAATACCCACAGGGCGTTCTTCTTCACAGATAGTGAGCTTGTTGACGGTCGACTTGATGGAACGCACCAATGCTTCGGCACTCACAAACTCGGTGTACACCATGGATACTCCAAAGCGTTTGCAGAGCAATCTAAATCCTATATCTGTAACATCCTCCATGGGTGCTAAAAATAAAGGGTACTTTCCTAAATCAATATTTCCTATTTGCATATTTTAGAGTTGGCGAGTTTACAAGTTGACAAGTTGACGAGTTTACAAGTTGACGAGTTCACAATGCAAGTTTCGGTGAGGGAGAGAAGCCCACAAGGGAGCTAAATACGGAATGAAAAGATAGCCATTTACATCATTAACAGATGATACATCCCACCAGGAAGAGCTTTCAACACACCTTTCATTTCTAACGAAAACAGAATGGCAGTGAGATGAGCAATGGGAATGTCTGCTTGTACACTTAGCATGTTTATCTGTAAGTCGTTGTGCTTTTTCAACGCACTGACCACTCGTCGTTCTTCTGTCGACAGGTCAGGAAAAAGTTGTCGCTCAATTCCTACTTGTTGGGCACGCTGCAATTTTACGTCATCATCCCAATTCATACTCTTTACAAAGTCATCGGCATTACTAATCAGTCCTGCTACATTGTCACGAATCAAGTTGTTACAACCTTCACTGTACTGACTTCCTACGTTTCCTGGAAAGGCAAAGACCTCTCGATTGTAAGTTCGAGCCAAGCTTGCTGTGATGAGTCCTCCACCATGTGCGGCACTTTCTACGACCACACAGGCATCAGAAATACCTGCAACAATCCGATTGCGTCGTACAAAATTTACTTTGTCGGCATTGGTCTGTGTCAGAAATTCGGTGAGCAATCCTCCTTTTTTCACCATTTCATCGGCTGTTTGTTTGTGTCGAGCAGGATAAAGATAGTCCACTCCATGGGCAAGTACCCCTACAGTAGGGTAGCCATTTTGCAAGGCTTGTCGATGCGCGATGATATCAACGCCATAAGCAAGTCCGCTAACCACCAATAGTTGTGGGCACAGTTGTCTTAGTTCTCTCATGAACCGACGTATCAAATCCTCTCCATAAACCGTATTGCGTCGAGTTCCCACCACACAAATAACACGGCGTTGGTTCAAATTGATGTTTCCTTTATAGAAGAGCATCAATGGTGCATCATCACATTGTCTCAACCGTTGAGGGTAATTCTCATCGTTCATGCAGAGCGGCATCACTCCATTTTCCAAATCCCATTGAAGTTCTATCTCAGCACGATGCAGCGGTTCGTCAAGTTGTTGAAGCGACTGAACCAATTTGGGTGAGGCATCGGGCAAGACGTCTCTAATATTACGCCGATGCTCTATCACGGCTGTGGCAGACCCCAACCGACGATAGAGCTGTAGCATCCCTGTGAGATGAAAATAATTGATGCGTGTGAGCGCAATGGTATTGATGATTTCTTGCGTGTCCAGCATGGTTATAAGTATTTGGCAAAGGCTTTATCGTAGTCTTCGCTGTGTCCTAATCGCCCATTGATTAAGCATACTAAATCTGCTTGACAAGAGAAACATAGCTTTTCATCTGTTGCTCGATATAGGTCATGATAGAACTCATATCTCAACCCTTTCTTTTTCATAGACAGTCTGGATATAAAGTGGTCGTCGCATTTCAGTGGCACTTTATATTCCAATTTCATACGTGCCACCACTGCATCTACACCTTCTTCGTGGAGTTTAGCAAAGCTCACGCCCAATGATTTCAAGAACAAGTGACGGGTATGTTCTGTGTAGTGAAGATAATTGGCATTGTTAACGATACCCTGAATGTCGCACTCGTAGTCGCGAACTTCCATTTCTGTTTCAAAAATATATTCCATTCTTTCAAATTCTTTGGTTAAAACATAATATTTATAGATGGCATATAGCCATTGATTCTCTTACCTGTTGTGTTGTTTACCTTTCAAGTATTCATAGCCAAAGCGACAACGTAAACATTCTTTACGTTCACAGTATTGCCTTTGCAGCTGGACGAGAGCTTGTGTATCTCCAGCATTTTCCACCTTGATTCCGCTCTCTTGCCATTTCCTGACAATGTGATTTGTCTCTGGCTGAAGCTGTTCTAAGTAATTCAAAGCTTTATCACATAGCTCCTCCTCATCGTGATATCTTCCATAAGCAAAAAGGATGGGGATTACCGTGTTGATGAGTAATACATTAAGGGAGGACTCTGATATTCTTTTCTCCGATTTCTTACTCACCGCTCCAAACACATAATGAGTCTGCCAATAGGTAGAAACGCCCGATTTCATCGTGTCTTTTAAGGCCTTTAATGATTCGCTTTCTACCAAATTTCTTAATCCAAATCGGTGAGAGTGATACAAGGTAGCCAATTGAGCAATGCGAATGTTGGGGAAATTTTGAGGTCGTAATCGTAAGAATTTCCATCTCTTACCCTCCATTGGCTGCAAGTTAAATTTGTGTTGCAAATACAGATATTCGTTTTGCAATCGCTCAAAATAACCCTCTGTATCCATCGTTGCATGGTATTTCTCGGGTATCAAAGAGCGTTCCAACAGTCCTGCTTGCCCCATAAAGAACGCCTCTACCTGAAAAAGGTCATCACGATGATGAGCCACGCTGTGCAAAGGAATGTGCATCGCCCATTGCTCAAACGCATCACCATTGACTCCAAAGCCAAAATTACGTGCCAAGGTAACAAACAAAACCGTTTCCCAATCGCCTTGGCAAAGAGCCAAACGTTGTTTTATTTGCAATGTTTTTTGCTCCAATCGCTCTGTTTGCAAGGCAGACAACCACGCATGAACAGTGATTCGAGGCATTTCCGAAACCACTTCATGGCAAGGAGGATAAGCGTCAGCCATGAGCAGTTGTTCGTATTGTTGTTCCACCTGCTGGGGTATTTGAAGCTCCAATTGTGGAATTTCCCTGCCCGTTGTTGTGCGAACAGGCGTATCTACATCCCCAGATACATGTAAGACAACATTATTATAGTTGGTATCTTGATCATGATGATGCGCATACCAATCGCTCGATTTGTTATGAATCTCAACATTTCCCACCCAAACAGTGTCCGCCAACTTAATCTTTGCATTGATAAAGTCAGGACCTGCATCGCTATTGTGCAATCCTGTATCTATCACCTCAACCAACTGACCATCCGTAGTGGCCAGTTGTGTCAAGGGAAACAGTCGATGTTTCCAACAATAGTGCAGCAGTTGCTCTGTCATCTTTAGCAGGATAAAGTCTACTGCAAAGCTACAAAATATTTTCTATTTATGGTATCAACTGCTCTTTTCTTTTGTTATGAATCTTTAGTCTCACCACATATTGTTGGACAATGAGGTATGTGCAACAGAAAGAATGTCCTTACATGGTAATGCCGATACCTACACCAAAGGGCATTGCGTTGATACCTTTTTTGAATAGCGGTGTCAAGGCGTAGTGCGCATAAAGGTTTACACTGCCGAAGCCCACGTATGCCTCTGCGTTGATGCCTAAGGCGTTGATGCCCAAATCGCGTGATACCGTGTGCTTTTGCTTGTCTATACGGTATTTTGAAACTTCCTTATAACGATATTCCAAGGCGAGACCGCCGCCAGCAAAGATTTTTCTTCTCCCAAGACGCTTTTGCCATTCTACCATGATTGGTAACTTGACGTAATAATATTTCAAAAAACTGGTGGTCACATCTTTTTCTTCCAACGGTAGCATACATGTTTCTTCCTCAACTCTCTTGATGACAGATGAAGTGTTGAAGTGGTTGTGAACAAAGCCAAATTGCAAGGAAGATACCAAGCCAAGCGTGTTTTGCTTGTTGAGTGACAAACCTATTTGGCAAGGCGAGAAACCCCATTCGCTCGATTTGGTGTCACGCATTACTACATTGCTGTTGGCATTTAGCAAATTGGCACCATAGTAGAAATCGGGGAAATGTGGGTAAAATGTTCGTTTAGTATTCTTCCGAAGAGGAATAAAAGGAGAGAAAACAAACACCTGTTCTACCTCTTGTCCGTCAACAAAGTTCACCTCGCGCGTCTTTTTCCATTGATGTCCCTCACTGTCGAAGATGCTGACAGAGATGCCAAGCGAGTCGTTGTGAATCACAACCTTGTTCTTACCAAGCATTACACTGGTGGTATCGGTTCCTTCGGCTGCATACGATAATGTTGCTGTGCAAAGCATAAATGCAAAAAATAGTTTTTTCATATTGTATAATTTTTTATGTTGTCAATTGCTTGTTATGTATCATCGTTTAGAATAGCACATTTTCATGATTTCATCGGGGGTTAAGGCTCCTTCGATATAAATCACGGTTCCGCTATTTTTATTGCCTTTCCCAAAAAGAATGTAACGGTTAACACCTTCTTTTAGGGGCGTCATCATGTAATATCCACTGATCACCCGTCCATCTTCTATCACCTCTTTTATCTTTTTTGCCTGCTTTCTGTCAGCTTTCAAATAAGGTTCTATCACGGGCGCAAGATTTTTATAGGTGAGCGACTTGTAGACATCAAGTTGGAAACCACGTAAGGAGGTGTGGCGCAGAAGGACCATCTTACAGTTTTTGGCACGTGCAAAACGGTCAAAAACTTGTTCTATTTGTAGTTTTTGTTGTGCCGAAATCGATAGCGTAGCGCTGATAAGCAACACGCACAAAATCAGTCTTTGCCATTTGTCAGCGAGTAGGTTAGTTCTCATGATTGGTTTCTCCTATTTGAAAAAGTGCATTAAAATCTTCTTGCTGGGTGGAGGATACGTTGCCGAGTGCATTTTCCGCCTCCTGTATCACCGTTTCTTGGTTCGTTGTCTTCTCCCCATTGATAATTACATAATTAGCCGATGAAGATTGAAATTGAAGGGTGAACATAAAGAGGAATATGAAGACAGCTGCCACAGAGACGGCAGTGGCAAGCCATGACCAATGTAACCTCCTGCGATTCGGATAGTACTCTCTGTGTTGTTGTCGCTGGTGTAGCTCCCAGACAAAGAGTTGCCGAAGGGGTTGCCACGCCTCAGGTATATCGCCTTTAATAGTAGCGAAATACGCTCGCAACTCATCTTCTTCCCGACACGAAGTGTCACCGTTGAGATATTTCTCTATCAGTTGGTTAATTTTCTGTTCGTTCATCTTGTTTTCCTTTCTCTCAATAGACCTATTTTTTCCCCATTTCATCGGAGATTCGCAAGAGCTCTTTTCTGACGAATCGGCGTGCTCGTGACAAGTTTTGCCGTAAGGCCTCAGGACTGCATCCGCATAGGGTTTGTATTTCATGTACCTCATATCCTTCTATCTCCTTGAGCATAAATATTTGTTGTTGCAACGGTGGCAGTTGTTGTACTACACACCGTACCATTCGCAATTCGTCGTTGAGCTCACATTCGTGTGCGAACTCTGTAGCCTGCTCTGGCTGTTGTAGTCGTTGTTCACACTCTAATTGGCGATGCCGATAATGGTCAATTGCTATTCCTTTGAGCGTTTTGATAGCCAATGCTTCAAGGTTAGGATGTGTCTCTAACCTTTCGCGCATGCCCCACAGCTTGAGCAACGTCTCTTGCACCAAGTCTTGTGCGTCTACATTGCCCGGTTTCATGACACTTGCCTGCTTGAGCAACACACTTTGCAGCGCCACAACTTTCTTGCCAAAGGTTTGAATGTCTATCATCTATATCGTAAACGAATGAAATCGCATTTTGTGACATCAATTCATCATTATTTTTTTTTCGGTGTGCTATTTTCGGTTTCCAACCACTTGCGAAAATCGTCTAAAAATGAGTGGAAATAAGTCCTTTTTGTTAAGATAATTGACATTTTTCAAATTGCGAAATAGAAATTTTTAAGGTAAAAATAAGAGGCAAAAGTGCATTTTTTTTGCCCTTTCTTGGTTGAAGCATTGAGATAAGGCTGCTAAAACGTGCAATCAAGCCCGTTATTACATACAACTTGGAGTGCTAACTACATGAGTTAAGCCTCCAAAAGCAATGCTTGAATGGAATGAAGAATAGGGTAGATTTACTTAATGTGTTGATAGTTAGTACATTGCAAAAATCGCGTATTTGCGACCGAGGAATGGGTTGGTGACAAATATGCGCGTATTTTGGACGTTACGCAAAATTTTTCAAAAAAATAAATTCCTGTGAAGAAAAAGCCGAAATGGCGTCAATAAAATTTAAAAACAAATGCAATATTTTGATTTTCAACTGTTTTACACTATCTTTGTCATCATTTAAAAGTATGTGATATGAAGATAGCACTGATAGGATATGGCAAGATGGGCAAGATGATAGAACAAATTGCCAAAGATAGAGGGCATGAAATAGTGTGCGTTATCGACCTCAATAACCAAGAAGATTTTGATAGTCAGGAATTTATATCGGCTGATGTGGCAATAGAGTTTACCACACCTACGGCAGCCTATGGCAACTATTTGCGAGCCTTTGCACATCATGTAAAGGTGGTGAGTGGGTCTACAGGCTGGATGAAAGAACACGGCGAAGACGTGAAGCGCATGTGTAGCGAGGAGGGACAAACCTTGTTTTGGGCTTCAAACTTCAGTATTGGGGTGGCAATCTTCTCGGCAGTCAATCGCTATTTGGCTAAAATCATGAACCAATATCCACAATATGAAGTGAGAATGGAAGAAACCCACCATGTTCATAAACTGGATGCACCCTCGGGAACTGCTATCACTTTAGCCGAAGAAATTGTCGATGAAATGGACAGAATTCACGGTTGGAAGAAGGGAGTGCTGCATGCAGCCGACGGCAGTGTGAGTGGAAATAGCTCTATGGTAGCGGATCAAATATCCATTGACAGTGTCAGAAGGGGAGAGGTGCCTGGTATCCATACCGTAACTTATGACAGTGAGGCCGACCAAATTACCATTTCGCACAGTGCGCATAACCGAAAGGGGTTTGCCTTAGGCGCTGTTTTGGCTGCTGAATATACGGCTCAGCATACAGGATTGCTTACAACAAGCGACCTTTTCAAATTTTAAGTAACCATCCACTTCGTTTGTAGATATAGATTTTTAGATACATCATGATTGATAAAGAGAAAGCAAAACTGAATATGAAGGCACAATGGAGCAAGTTCGTTGTTGTACTTATTTTATATCTTTTATTTCTTTACTGGGTAGAAAGTTGGTGGGGACTTTTGGTTGTACCATTCATCTTTGACGTATATATCACCAAGAAGATACGTTGGCAGTGGTGGAAAGATGCCGAACCTCCTGTAAGATTTGTGATGAGTTGGGTAGATGCCTTGGTGTTTGCCTTGGTGGCGGTGTACTTCATCAACCTCTTCGTTTTTCAAAATTACGTCATTCCATCGTCCTCTTTAGAGAAATCATTGCTCACCGGAGATTATCTTTTCGTGAGCAAGGTGAGTTATGGACCGCGTATTCCACAGACACCTCTCACAATGCCCCTCACTCAGCACACACTTCCTGTCATCAACACGAAGAGCTATTTGGAATTTCCTCATTGGGACTATCGACGAGTGAAAGGGCTGGGCGCAGTGAAACTCAACGACATTGTGGTGTTCAATTATCCCGCAGGCGATACCATTTGTACAGAGCTTCCTTATCAAACAGAATACTATAATATGGTGTATGGCTTTGGACAACAAATCTACGCACAAAATAATGGCGGTGAAATAAATCTCAATACGTTGAACAGACAACAGCAACACGATTATTTTCAGCAGGTTTATGCCTTAGGAAGACAGTACATTGCCAGCAATCCGGTAGAGTTTGGCGACATTGACAGTCGACCTACCGATCGGCGTGAAAACTATGTGAAACGTTGTGTTGGTTTGCCAGGACAAACATTGCAGATAAAAAACCGTATCGTCTATTTGGACGGGAAACCTAACAAAGAACCCGAAAATGTGCAGTACACTTATTATGTGAAACTGAAAAACGAGATTCCAGAGTCGCTCATAGAAGAGTTGGGCATCTCAATGGAAGACCTTGCCAGCTTGCAGCGCAATGGCTTTATGCCGCTCACAAAGAAGGCTGTTCGCGCATTGGCAGCTCGCAAAGATATTGTAGAGAGCATTCGGATAAATACCGATGCCACCGTTGGTGACCTATATCCACAGAATGCCGTGACGGGTTGGACACGTGATAACTACGGCCCGATATGGATTCCTGCTAAGGGAAAAAGTATAGAGATAGATATGAACAACATTGCCATCTACGAACGACCTATCAGGGTGTATGAGGGCAATCAATTGGAAGTTAAAAACAATCAGATATATATCAACGGTAAGCTGGCTCATCGTTATACTTTTAAGTTGGACTACTACTGGATGATGGGTGACAATCGACACAATTCGGCAGATAGTCGCTATTGGGGATTTGTGCCAGAAGACCACATTGTGGGCAAACCTATTTTCATTTGGTGGTCGTCTGACCCTGACCGAAAAGGCTTCAAAGGCATTCGATGGAATCGACTATTTCGACTGGTTGACAATATTAAATAGATATAAAACCATACCTTGCGAAACATTTTACAATGGATACTGTCCATCGTAGTGTGTACGGTAGCGATGTTGGCTATACGTGCATATCTGTTTACCATCTTTATTGTGCCCAATGAGGAGTTGCGTCCAGCACTTCAGAAGGGGGACAGAGTATTGGTGAACAGACTTTCGCACACTCATTTTTCAAAGGGAGACGTGGTGTTGTTCCGTCTCAAACAGCAGGCTTTGGGGCGCATCATAGCAATACCCGGCGATACTATCATAGTAAAGGGAGAGCAATATCAAATACCAAACTACTGCCATGGTAGTTGTACTTGTGGTGAATGCCAATTCGTACTCGTCAGCAACGGGCAACAACACGCATTGGTGAGACAAGGAGATATTATTGGCAAGGCGTATTCGCTATGGAGATGGAAACATCGAAAGAAAAAACACGAATACAACGTGCCAGCCCACAGGCAGAGTAATGGCAGTTAAGTAATGATAAGTTAAGATAATACACAACCAAATGGCATCTGTTCTTTTGTCATCCACCTATTTCGGTCCTATTCAGTGGTATCAGAAACTCTATCGCCATGAATGCTGTTACATAGAAAAGTACGACCATTTCATCAAGCAAACTTATCGCAACCGTTGCCAAATAGCGACAACACAAGGTGTACAAACGTTGAGCATCCCTGTAGAAAAATTCGACACTCCAAAATGCTTGATGCGCGACGTACGTATTAGCGACCATGCGAATTGGCGGCATGTGCATTGGAATGCTTTAGTCTCTGCCTACGGTGAGAGTCCTTTTTTTGAATTTTATGAAGACGATATCCGTCCATTTTTCACCAAAAAATGGACTTTCTTATATGATTTCAATTTTGAAATCATGCAGAAAATGTGTGAGCTGTTGGACATTGAACCGAACGTTCGAGCGACAACGGAATATCTGAAGATAGGGGAGGGACACGGTGATGAATTAGAAGTGGTAGACTTTCGTGAAGCAATTCATCCCAAACGCCCACAACCTGATTGTTCGTTCCAGCCACAGCCCTACTACCAAGTATATGCGGAGAAACATGGATTCCTTCCTAATTTAAGTATTATTGACTTGTTGATGAACTTAGGCAACGAAGCGATTTTGTTGCTTTAGCAAACCTTTGCATCAAATAGGGTTTGCGAATACATTCAATTTTATTCGATAACAGCTTAGTAATTACAGGTCAAACGGAGGACTGACAGTAAATTTATTGTTAAAAATAATAATAATCAAGAGATGTTTCGATTTTTCTCGTATCTTTGAATTCCAAACATTACTCACTAATAAATTGAATGATGAAGACAAAAAAGATGAAGGTTGCCACCTTTTTATTAGCAGGCGCATTGGTTTCTACTTCATGTGTAGGAAGTTTTAGTTTGTTCAATAAGCTGGCAAGTTGGAACAGAACTGCGACAGACAGCAAGTTTCTCAATGAACTTATTTTCTTAATTATTGCTCCTGCTTATGGCATTTGCAGTGCAGCCGATGCATTGGTTTTGAACACCATTGAATTCTGGACTGGCGAAAATCCTATGGCAAATGTTGGAAAGACGAAACAAGTAATGGGGCAAGATGGAAAATATTATGCAGTGAAGACCCTTCAAGATGGCTACGAAATTACAAATCCAGAAGGTCAAACGACGAAATTTATTTATGACAAATCCTTGAATGCTTGGTCGCAAGTGGTTGCAGGCAAGCAGACGGAGCTGTTTCGCATCAATGAAGACGGAACTGTACGTGTAACACTTCCTGAAGGAAAACAAATGAATGTTGCGATGAACGAGGCTGGTCTTTACCAAGTAAGAATGGCAGTAAATGGCGGTACTTATTGGGCGATGAGATAAAGAAAAGATAACATTCTATAAGATACAGTACGAGCTACATAGTGCAAGATGTCATCAGCATCTTGTGCTATGTAGCTCAATTTTATGGACTACTCTTCGCTCCCCCAACGAAGTTATTGATAGATGAGCGTTAGAAGGCGGTCGTCCGCCATGATTTCTTGTGCTACTTGCTGTATTTGTCTTGCTGATATGGCATCGATTTGTGTATATAAAGAAGTGATATCCTTTTCCCAACCGTAATGCAGGAAGCACTTTCCAAAATCTAAAGCAAAGCTCTCTCGATTATCACAAGCAATGCCAATTTGTCCTTTTAACTGTTTTTGAGCAGCGTGCAACTGGTAAGATGTCATTGGTTCATTGATGACACGATGAAGTTCTTTTTTCACTAACTTGATACATTGAGAAACATCATGAATATCACAACCGAAATAAATGCCCCATATTCCTGTGTCTCCATAACTTGCCATTGAACTTTCTACCGTATAGACCAAGCCATGATGCTCTCGTAAAGAAACATTGAGTCGAGCATTCATCCCCGGACCGCCCAGCAGATTGTTTAAGAGGTATAAAGCAATACGATCGGGATGGTGTATATCATAAGCCCTACTACCAATCATGACATGCGCCTGATGAGTTCCCTTGTCTTTGATGATGGGCGGATGAACTTGTAAAGAACCTTGATAGCGATTCAAGGACTCGGGCTTCATTGGTACTGAAGCAGGTTGGTCTGCAGTTGCCTTCTCAAGCAGGCGTACGAGACGTTGGAAGTCTATATCTCCATCAATAAAAAAGATTGCGTTCTCTGGACGATAATACTGATTTGTGAATCGTTGTGCGTCTTCGCTGGTAAATGCACGTACTCGCAGTGTGGTTCCCAAGATATTATGTCCTAAGGCATGACCATTGAACACCGTATTTTCAAATTCATCGTAAATTAAATCAGCGGGAGAGTCGTTATAACTCTCGATTTCATCGCAAATAACCTCTTTCTCTTTGTGAATTTCGGCATCAGGATAAGTACTGTGAAAAACAATATCAGTGAGTAAATCTACAGCACGTGCGACATCTTCCTTCAAGAGAGCAGCGTAGAAAACCGTTTCTTCTTTGTTGGTAAATGCATTGAGATCGCCGCCCACTCTCTCCAAATGGTTCAAGATGTGCCATGCCTTTCGCCGCTTTGTACCCTTGAATGTCATGTGTTCACAGAAGTGTGCCAGTCCTTCCTCGTCAGCATTTTCATTTCGAGAGCCTGCCTTAATCTGGTAACCACAATAGATCACAGGCGAAGGGGAAGGATGATGAATGATACGCAAACCATTGGTTAGTACACTGGTATGATAATTCGTCATGATGATTGCTTTATATTTTGTTGAATTGCACTAAATAATTCTCTTAGATGAGATATTTCATTCCTTGTACAAAGGTACGCATTCTGTCTATAATGAAATTATTATAGGCATTTTATTTTGTCGTGCTACTGATTTGCATTATATTTGCACGAAAGGTAAAAAAAATGTGTTTATGCGTAAGGTAATAGGAATTGGTGAAACAGTTCTCGACATCATCTTCAAAGATAGTCAGCCCATAGGAGCTTTCCCTGGTGGTTCAACATTCAACGGACTCATTTCTTTGGGGCGTTCAGGCGTCCATGCTACCTTTATCAGCGAAACAGGTAACGACCGTGTTGGTAAAATGATTACCACTTTTTTAGAGGATAATGGGGTGGATGCAAGCCATGTGAACGTGTTTCCTGAAAGTAAATCGCCTATTTCTCTGGCATTTCTGAATGAAGATAATGATGCAGAATATCTGTTTTATAAGGATCATCCACACGACCAGCTTGACTTTACACTCCCCGATATCCAACCGAACGATATTGTTATCTTTGGCTCTTACTATGCTGTAAACCCTGTGATACGTCCTCAGGTTGTTAGTTTGTTGGAACATGCAAAGAGTCATGGAGCGATTATCTACTATGATGTCAACTTCAGACCCGCACATCAGCGAGACGTCCTCCGTATTACTCCCAACTTGTTGGAGAACCTTGAGTTTGCAGACATCGTGCGAGGGAGCCATGAAGATTTTCAAACGTTATACAAAATGGATGATGCTGCTAAAATTTATCAAGCGGAGATTTCATTCTATTGCAAGCATTTTATTTGCACGCAAGGCAGTGCGCAGGTGAGACTCTTTGCAGAAAATCGGTTTGAGAAAGCCTACGATGCACTTGCTTCTACACCCGTTAGTACAATTGGGGCTGGTGACAATTTCAACGCTGGTTTTATTTTTGGACTGATAAAATACGGGGTCACACGCAGTATGTTAGAACAAGGGTTGTCTGAAACACAATGGGATAAACTCCTTGATTGTGCATTACGCTTTGCTGCAGAAAGCTGCAAGAGCATCAACAACTATGTCTCAAATGATTTTGGAAATAAAATGAAAGCCGAAATCCAAACATCATAATTCGATAACAAGCCATTTATTCAAATCAAAATATATTTAATAAACTTATGATAGAACTAAAAAATAAAGTCTATTATGTAGGGGTGAACGATCGTAATAAAGCCCTCTTTGAGGGACTTTGGCCTCTTCCATCGGGAGTTTCTTATAACTCTTATTTGATAGACGACGATAAAGTGTGCCTTATCGACAGTGTACAGGTAGATTTTTTTGTGCAATTTATAGAAAATCTGCATGAGGTGTTGGGCGACCGGCCCATTGATTATTTAGTTATTAACCACATGGAACCCGACCACAGCGGTTCGTTAGCACTCTTGAAGAAATTCTACCCCAACATTCAAGTCATTGGTAACAAGAAGACTTTTGATATGATGTCGGGCTTTTATGGCATCAAAGAAGGCACCATTGAAGTGAAAAACGGGGAAGAACTGAATCTCGGAAATCACAAACTAAAGTTCTTTATGACCCCAATGGTGCATTGGCCCGAGACCATGATGACGCTCGACGTTACCGACCACATGCTCTTCTCTGGCGATGGCTTTGGATGTTTCGGTGCATTGAATGGTGGTATACTCGATGAAGAAATAGACACCAGCTGGGCTTGGTTAGAGATGGTACGTTATTATAGCAACATTGTGGGCAAATATGGTGTGCCTGTTCAAAACGCACTGAAAAAGTTAGCCGACCAGCAAATAGACTATATTTGTTCTACCCATGGACCTGTGTGGCACGAGTATGCACAGAAAGTAATTGCTCTGTACGATAAAATGTCTAAATACGAAACGGAAGAAGGCATCGTTATCTGTTATGGAACGATGTATGGCAATACAGAGCGCATGGCGGAAAATATTGCCAGAGCTGCCAGTCAAGCAGGCATCAAGAATATTTGTATGTACAACATCTCAAAGACGCACCACTCTTACATCCTGCGAGATATTTTCCGTTATAAAGGATTGATAGTTGGAGCGCCTACGTACAACAACGGACTGTACCATGAAATGTCCGAACTGCTTTCCGAGATTGCCAATCATGACATCAAGAACCATTATATCGGCTGGTTTGGCAGCTATGGTTGGGTGAGCAAAGCCGTGCCTACCATTGCCGAATGGAATGAAACTCGTCTGAAATTCGAACCTGTAGGAACTCCCGTTGAGATGAAGCAAGCACTCACAGCAGAAACCAAAAGCCAGTGCGAAGCATTAGGAAGAGCCATGGCTGACCGTTTGAAGGCAGACCGGAAATAAAAAAGCTGCAGCACATCTTAGCTAAATCAACATGAGCAAGTTGCATGGAAAGTGCAACTTGCTCATGTCGTTTTTTTCTACATTCGCCTCTTTATTCTTTGATAGACTTTCTGTATTGTCTTTCTGCTTATTGCTCATCAGGCCATGGACAAAGCTTGCCAGTATCCTTATAAGACGGACGTTGTGCTTGCATATTCCTGAGTTTCTTTCCCAACAGTGCTGAAAGTTCTCTTACCTTTTGAGGTCTTTGTTCTGCAACGTTTTTCTTCTCTCCTATATCAAGCATGATGTTGTACAACTCCTTATGTCCCGTGGGATAGTCATAAATCAACTTCCAGTTGCCTTGACGTATTGCACAGTTCATACTGATGCCTGGACCCGTGGCATCCCATATATTTGGTACGTTCCATATGATGGCTCTATGTTGCAGATCCTTGTCTGTACGTCCTTGCAACGAGGGCATCAAATCCATGCCATCAATGGTCTGTGGCACCTGATAATGGGTGATTTGCGCCATGTGAAGGATGGTGGGGTACAAATCTTCTACCATGATGCTGGCATCGTTTCGCACGCCTTGCTTCACTTCACCGTTCCATTTCACGATAAAGGGAACTCGTATTCCTCCTTCATAGAGCGAACCTTTTCCGCTTTTCAAAGGAGCATTTTGAGTGTACAATGGTCCATCGCGCCATTCCTGAGAAGAGGCCAGTCCGCCATTATCTCCTAAAAAGATAATGATGGTATTCTCTGCCTCTTTGTTTTTTTCGAGCCAATCCATGATGTCGCCCAAGCTCTTATCCATACCCTCTATCAAAGAAGCATAGGCAGCATCCTTGTCCGAAAGCCCTCTGCGAACATACTTTGGAAAGAAACGCATGTCTTTGTCAATAGGGATGTGAAGTGCATAGTGCGACATGTAGAGATAGAATGGTTGCTGGTAACGCTTGGCTTTGTCAAGAGCCTTGAGAGCTTCCTTGGTGAGAGCCTCTGTGGCAAATGTTCCCGTTCCCCAATAGCTCTCCAGTCCAGGAATGGCATTGAGTGCATAAGGCTTTCCATCCTTGGTATGACCGTAATTCAATTCGCTGAGGTATGTGGCCAAACCTCCAGCAGCCGTGCCCGTAATGTTGACCTCGAAACCAAAATGACATGGATTCTCTCCCGGCGTGTCAATGGCTCCCCAATGAGCCTTTCCGCAATGAATGGTGTGATAGCCGTTGTCTTTCAGTATTTGGACGAATGACTTGGCTGTGGTGGTATGCGATACCGCAGATACCTGTGCAATGCCGTTGCAATTCCAGTCGGCAGGCTTCACTCGCCCGTCTTTTCCGTCAGTCATTTTGTCCCGTTGTAACGTCCAGTTCGTTACTCTATGGCGTGCCATATTCATGCCCGTCATCAAACTACAACGTGTGGGAGAACTGACTGGACAAGCGTATGCTTGCGTAAACATCATGCCTTGACGTGCCAGCCGCTCCATGTTTGGCGTATCATACATCTCATTGTAACGTGTCTTTTGGTTCCAAAATGGCACCGACGTATCCTGCCACCCCATATCATCGACGATGAAGACAATGATGTTGGGGCGATTCTCCTTCTGCTGCGCACAAGTACCGCCACACCCCAAGAAGGATGCGGCAGCCGTTGTGATTATTAACTGTTTATTCATTGATAGCATAGAATTTGTATTGAAACTCCTTATTCGGCAGGCAGTGTTCCATCCTCGGTACTCCAATATGGGTTTTGATAGATAGACGAAGTTGTGTAATCGTTTGACCCGGGAACAGCTGTTGTCAATCTAAATTCTACATTGCTGATAGGATAAAGATAATTGGCTGTTGTCCAAGTCAGACCATCAAAACCAATATTTGATTTGCTCTTGCGATAGGGCAGCAAGTATTTACCTCGGGCATATTTGTCGCTCTTTGCTGATATATTAGCGGCCTTATTGGATTTCCCGTATTCCACGATGTCTATAGGTTTCAGTGGCAATGAGGCATCGACAGCTTCTGGATGAGAGTACTGTTGGTACATCTGATCCCAGAAATTCACACCTCGCACCTGATAGTTGCTAACTTGATCCAACGACCTCCAACGCTTAAGGTCCATGAGGCGTAATCCCTCT
This sequence comes from Hoylesella timonensis S9-PR14, assembly GCF_000762405.1. Classification (GTDB taxonomy): domain Bacteria; phylum Bacteroidota; class Bacteroidia; order Bacteroidales; family Bacteroidaceae; genus Prevotella; species Prevotella timonensis_A. The sequence goes on from NZ_JRPQ01000002.1 coordinate 22,410, forward strand.
GCTACCAGCTCAACTCTTCTTTCACGCCGGATATTGTATAGCACAGGTGAGATTTGTTTGCCTCGCGAGTAACTCCCCCAATCTTCTTTCTCTTTTTCCATTTCCGTATGAGCAATTGTCTTCTCATAGTCAGCATCCATTCCTGCTCGTGTACGTAATGCCTTCCAGTATTGGTCACACTTTCCGCTCAAGTTTCCATGAAGTTCATAGTATGCCTCAATATAGTTGAGATAAGCCTCTGCCGCTCTAAATACAGGGCAACCTGTAAACGATTCTTTTGTAGGTTGCATGCTTCCATCTGTATTCAAACCTTTTCGCAAAGAGTAGCCAGTAGGACAGCTGTTCTCTACCTCACCTTCAAAGATAGGTGAGCGATAAAAGTAACCATACCCATCCGACTTTTTGATGTATTCTATCAGGTTGGGACTGGTTGACAGCAAATCATTGGTTTTCAGAATTGTTTGGTCCATCCGAGGATCTCTCTTGTCGAACACATGCTGATATGTGTCGTCACCCTGATATTGAGACCCAACGGCATATACGGGAAGTCCTGTCTTCATTAAATACGAGTCAACAAACGATTTTGTTAGCCCTAAGTTCCCACATCCATTGCGTTGCAGATAGCTCACAACCCAATGGTGCGAAGTGTTGCCTGTCTGTAAGCCATAACGCCTCCACAGTAACACCTCAGGAATGTCATTCAGGTCTACAGAGTTGAATAATGCAGCATAATCGTGATAGAGACTATGACTGGAGGCAACGATGTCTGCGGCCTCAACAGCCTGCTGAAGAAAATACCGTATCTCCTTATCTATGTCAATGGTATAATGCTTTAAATATTCGGCATTTGCACCAGGCCACTGTTTGTCCCCTGGCACGAAGGCTGTGCCACGATGATACTTCTCCCATGTGCCTTCAAACAAAGCTACCCTGCTTTTCATCAATGCAGCGCAATCTCGTGTCAGGCGGTTTGTCATGGGTGGAACGTTAGCCATGAGTTGGTATGCACGGTCGAGATCAGAAAGAATGAACCGAGCCACCTCATTGCGTGGACGGCGCCGTGAGGCAATGCGCACACTATCATAGTTCTCCCCTACAACTTTCTTGACTATGGGAAAGTCACCAAAATCTCGCAAAGCCGTAAAATAGATATAAGCCCGGAAAAAATAGACCTCCCCCATGTAATGTCTGACACGAGAGGCGTTGCCTGGTATTTTACCTTGTTCTACCAGAGGAGCCACCTTGCTCAAGAAATAATTGGCTGCACGGATTTTCTTCATGTAGATGTTCCACAAATTCGAATTTCCTTCATTCACATGGAACAGCCCTTTTACAAAAAGTTTAGAGGGTACATTGGAGGTTTGATTGTCTGTGCCATTGTCTAATCTGAACAAGCCCAAATGGTATGCTCCAGATCCATGTGAAGGAAGTATGTTACCTGTGTGCTCGCCATCATCCCTGTCATCATAAAACTTTGCAGCATAAGCCGCCAAGTCGTTTTCACTTTGAAGGTACACATTGGTACTAACTTCTGTTATTGGCTCACTGTCAAGAAAGTCATTACAAGAAACCGGAATGGCAGCCAATCCCAACAGTGCTATATATACTAATTGCTTTTTCATTTTATACTTGTTTTTTAGAATGACACATTAAGACCAAAAGAGATCGTTTTCTGCAAGGGGTAGGTCTTGCCTGTATTTGAGTCTGTGTAGTTTGAGTATGCCGTCTCAGGGTCAAACGCCTTGGGAAGGCTCTTGATGGTGAACAGGTTTTCTGCACTCACATATAGGTAAACTTTCTGCAGATGTGCCTTGTCCACCAACTGTTTAGAAAGGGAGTAGCCCAGCTGAATATTCTTCAGTCGTGCATACGCCCCATTTCTGAGATAGCGTGTTTGTACATACTGGTTCTTGTCTGAGTTCATATACACTCTTGGGAAATAGGCATCGGTATTAGGCCCGAATACGGATGTTGTATTCGCAGGGCGATAATAATCCAGCTGTTCTTTCAGACCAGTTGATTGCCATTCGCCTCCATTTAACCCCCAAAACATGTTGCCACTTAGCCAAAGGTCTCGCTTTGCCACACCTTGCCAAAACATGCTGAAGTCGAATCCTTTCCAGCTCAATCCCATGTTCACGCCAAAACGATAGCGTGGTGTACTGTTGCCGATGATTCTCCGGTCTCCAGAATTTGCCAACGTATTCGCACCTTGATTGACAATGTGGTCTCCATCCAAATCCTCGTACATGATGTCGCCTTCTGTCCAACCAGAACCCCATGACGGCTTGTTGTCTTTTATCCAAGCATCCATTTCGCTTTGGCTTTTTGCAATACCATGGGTAACATATCCCCAAATCTCTCCCAGCTCTTGACCTTCATAATAGGTGGTCAATGATTTTGAGGCATTGGGGTATCTATCAATAAATGTGCGAGCATCCGACAAGTTCAATCCTATATTATAACGTACCTTTCCTATATAATCTTGCCAAGTCATGGCTATTTCCCAGCCACGCGTATGCAGGTCAGTATTGTTGCTGTTAGGCAATTTGGTGCCGAAGGCAGATGCGATTTCTCCAGCCGGACCGACCATGTTGGATGTCTTACGGTTATAATAGTCAAAATTAACGTTGAGACGATTACGCAGCATAGACACATCAAATCCAACATTTACAGAGCGTACGGTTTCCCACGTGAGCGAGGTGCTTACCGTAGAAGGCGCAAGTGCTACGGTAGGCTTCTTTCCATTCATCAACCAAGAACCACCATTCACCGTAATTTGCTGCAACAAATAGAACGGATAATATGAATTTGTGTTTTGGTTTCCTAACGTTCCCCATGAGATGCGTGGCTTCAGCAAACTGATAATTCTGTCGTCTACCTTGAAGAATTTCTCGCCTGCTATATTCCAACCTACCGATACGGAGCCAAACAGTCCCCAACGATCTTTGCTCAAGAAACGTGAAGAGCCGTCATAACGGATATTGCTCGTAAAGAAATAACGATTTTCATAATCATAGTTCAATCTCCCAAAGAATCCTGCTGTAGCCCAGGAATATGCACTGGCATCACGTATCTTATCGACTCCTGTAGCAGCCCCTATCTCGGGTACCAGCTCTGTTATCAAATCCATTCGTTGTAAATCCACATCGCGATTATTGAACTTCTCGGTGTTCAATCCCGCCATCAGCTTAAACTTGTGACTGTTGAAGTCAAATGAATAATCCGTGTAAAGGTTGGCTGTAACCATACTCGAACGCAACCAATACTGCATGGCACCCGTCTGTCCTGTGGCATACGAGCTTCCGTATCCTAATGGAAGAGGGTCACCATTCACGTTGTGCTCATAAACTTTGTTCAGATTTTGCTTGTCAAACTGATGAACGGTTCTCAGTCCTATATTTGCTGTTATATTCCAATTCTTCAACGGATGAAATACAAGCTGGCCTTGGAAATAAGCGTCGTTGGTTGATGATTCCGAACGGCTGCCATTCGTAAGTTGATTCAACTTGCCATTACGCATATAATACCCATTGGGGTCCTTGAACGGCATCATTGGCCACATACGGGAAATATCGTGGTAGAGAAGACCGTTTAATACTGTGTACAGAGGGTTATCCAATTGTTTATAGATATATCTTGCGTTTACCTGAACCTCCAACCACTCGTATGGAGCTGCATTGTATTTGAAATTGGTTGTCAAACGCTTGAACTTGTCCTTTCCATATCGCAGGTTGCCATCTTGGCCAAGATAATTAGCCGAAAGATAATAGCGGTTCTTGCTGTTTCCGCCATTGATGTTCAGATTATGTTCTTGCGCCCAAGACCACTTAAATTGCTTGTCCCACCAATTCACATTGTCATTGGCTTTCTCATGGAATTGCCAGTTTCCATTTGAATTGGGAATAGTAGACGTTTTTATCTCACCTCTCATATACTTCTGGATGCGGTCAAGCGTGTCATCATTAAAGATAGGTGAGCCTCCGCCATTCACACTTCCTTCATTAAAATAATTCGCAAACTCCCATGCGTCCATCGGGTCAGGAAGATTGCCTGGGCCATAATACCGTACATTGCTTGTATACGATACGTTTGTTCGGTCTGCTCTGCCTGATTTAGTTGTAATCAGCACTACTCCAAAGGCTGCCCGGGAACCATATATGGAACTTGCTGCAGCATCCTTCAATACAGATATAGATTCTATATCGCTGGGATTCACATCATCCATATTTCCCTCTATACCATCAATCAAGACAAGTGTCGCTGCTTTCGACCCTGTAGAGATTGTTCCTGTTCCGCGAATAGAAATTCCCATACTTTGCCCTAACTGTCCTCCAAATCCACCTACTGACATATTCAGTCCAGGAACAGTACCCTGAAGCGACTGACTAAGATTAGTAACTGGGCGGTCGGCAAGCATTTTCGTGTCTACGGTTGTAATGGCATCTGTAATGTTGGATTTTCTTTGTGTGCCAAAGCCCACAACTACCACTTCTGACAATGCTTGAGCGTTTTCGTGCATTCTGACAGTTAAAGGCTGACCAGATTGCGCCTTTACTTGACTGGTTTCATAGCCTATGTACGACACATTGAGCATGACACGAAGTGAAGACGTGTTCAACGAGAAATGACCGTCAATATCAGTTATTGCCTTATTGTCAGTCCCCTGTTCCACAACAGTAGCTCCAATAATAGGATCTCCAGTCTGGTCCACGACCACTCCTTTAACTTGGTACACCGTCTGCTGGTGTGTATTGCTAGACAGGTTATGAACCGTTTGACTTTCTACTATTGCTATATGCCGATCAATAATCTTATAGGTTAGGCTTTGTCCCCTAAGCATCTCTTCAAGCAATGCTGACAAGGTCAGGCTTTTACTACTAATCTTAATTGTCCGATGAAGGTCCAAAGTCTCTTGCGAGAAATCTACAGACATCTTAGTTTGTTTCTCGATAGCTTTTACAAGCTTGGACACAGTTGCCTTGTTTTGTTGAAGATGGATGATTTGGCTTTGACCAAATGCACCTATCGACATTGACAGACACAAGACTAATACTGCTGTCGTCTTTTTGTACATACTGATTTTCATTGTTTTGTTAGGTTAATTTAGATATTATAATTATTGTAACTGCAAATTCGGTATCACGTACACAGGTCTGAAGCGTTTGGTATCTCAGGATAGACCAGCATTCATCGCTTGGAGATGAATATGCTGTTACCATCTTTCGTATAAGTCATATCTCCTGATACGAAAGTCAACACATTCATAATACGTTCTATGGTTTCGCCTTTCTTGAAATTCATCGTATAGCATCTTTTCGAATCGACATCCTTTGCTATGCTGATAGTAACACGATAACGCCGTTCTATCGACTTCAGGATTTTCTCCAGAGGCTCCTGTATGAAATTCAATCCGCCTTTTACCCACGAGTTATATGCCATTGCATCTACCATTTGTTTGTGCATTGTTCCAGCTGTTCTACTGTATATCAGCTGTTCATTAGGACTAAGCGTCATTGTTTGGATACTATCGGAGACATTGACAGATCCTTCCTCAAGTGTTACCACAACCTGCTCTTCATCACTGTATGAGTTGACAGAAAAGTGTGTTCCTAATACTCGAACCTTCACATTTCCCAAATGGACAACAAAGGGGTGACTGGCATCCTTGGAAACTTCAAAATGACAGCTGCCATTTACAAACACGCTCCGCTCCTTGGCATGCGAACTGAAACTGTGTGGATAGACAATTGTCGTCCCCGAATTGACTACAACCTTTGTATTATCAGATAACACAAGACTATCTATACATCCTTTTGGCACATAGTATTCTGCCAATTGCATGTCGTTCGCATAATAGCTTGCCGAGAAAAGCCAAACCAAAATAGCAGACAGCAGTGGAAGCATAAAAATAGCAGCATATCTCAAAATGGTAGACACTCTACTCCTACGTCTTACCGACTGGCTGTAAATGGTTCGGTTTTGCCGAAAAATATCGAGTGCTTGATGCAATTCTCCTTCTGGTATTTTATTTACATCTTCTTCCCATAATGTCTGTAAATATTTGTCTATCTTCATATCGTACTTATTTTCTTGTATTCCCTTTATTTTTATGCCTATAATAAACTTTAATATCTATGAGCAGAAAAGGCAGATATGTACGGTTTGCCTTCTGACATCTTTATATATAGCCGCAATGTCGATACATTCTGAGGCTCCCATGTATCTATCTTCTTGTGACCTATACATGTTCCAGAAGATAGAATTCGCCATTTTCCTTTTATTTTTCCTTCTATTTTGTAGCTTCGCACTCGCTCTCCTTTTGTTATATTCTCCGAGATGACAGCCGCATTGACCTTGACCGCAGGCTTGAAATTCAAACTAAACACGCTTCCAACACCTGAAACCGATGCTAAAGGAATACCGTATCGCCGTTTGATTTCATCGCCAAACTCTTTCAACCGCTTTACATCTTCATCTGGAACAAGACCACGATTGTCGGGTGCTACTCCTATGATTAAGGTTGAGTTATGTCCAACCGAGTTCTCATACATCTTCATCAAATTGTCTAAAGGGTAGATGTGTTCTTCGTCATGAGGTTCCCAAAACCATTCATGTCTCCCTTTGTAACCTCGCAAAGGGCTGTCAGACATGGCAGGCATATAATATGCCCCATTGGCATCACCGTACTTGAGCAGCCGGTTATCGCATTTGAACACTATTGCCTGATTTTTTGAATGTGAATAGGGGAAAGGGTAAGTACCCCAGCACGGATAAGGAACCATACCCGTCTCAGAGCCTCCCCAACGAATATCGGCACGCTGACTATTATGATAGAAGATAATGTTCTTTTGATATTTCTCAACAATAGGTAAGATATCTGGACCTCCCAACTCGGGTCTATGTCCACCTCCGTCATACCAAACAATGGCTAAGTCACCATAGCGCGACATCAATTCTTTGGTCATACCTTCGCACATGTGGTTATAAAAAACTTGACGGTTCGCCTGAAACTGGCTGCCGTCCTTTGGCATCATAAAGTCATGAACACCCAAAAAGGAATTCCAACGTATGCCGATATAAACACCAGGTAGGACACCATACTTGCGGCACGAGCGAACGAAGTCGCGCACTATGTCACCTTTACCATTGCGCCATTTCAAAACTTTCATGCAGTAAGGATTCGCATCCGACTGATATATGGCGAAACCCGTCTCGTGTGTTGCTGTGATAATAGCTATTTTAGCCCCCATAGCTTTGACCGATCGTATCCATTGGTCGGTGTCTAACTGGTTTGGATTAAAAATATTGACATCTTGGATTGGCGTGATTCTATTTAAGGTCTGGTTGTATGCCACACTATCAAAAACATGCAAGTCATAGTGAAAGATAGCGGCAAGCTCAGCATTCTGCCAAACCAATTGCGCTTGATGGGGTACAGGCACAAGTAATCTGTCTTTAGGGTTTGTGCCAAAAACAGGTAGGTTTATCAACAAACCGAGCAATAGATATAGAACTCTCATATCATCGAATCTCCACGAATGGTTTTGATATAAAGAGTCAGAATTTCCTCAACGCACGCAATCAGATTTAGTTAAGATACGTTAATAATATAAATAGATAGAATATTTCTCGCAAATATGCAATTCCCAACGATATGTGTTTCTCAACGGTTCGCTTACTAATTCCTAATTTTTCGGCTATCTCTGCGTTGCTCATTCCATCCACACGGCTCATTAGAAAGACTTTTCTTCGTTGTTCAGGCATCTTCTGGACTTCTTGCATCAGGAGTTTGTAAAACTCCTCGTAACACAACCGTACTTCAGGATTCTCCATGTCATTACTTTCTGGAATTATTCTTGCATTCTCATTATATGTAAGCGAATCTTTCAGACAGCGAAGGGCAGCATTGCGTGCGGATACAAAGAGATAGTTGTCAATGTTCTTAATTCCAAGAAAGTGCGTACGGTTAATCCATAATTGCATGAAAAGGTCTTGTACGATGTCTTCTGCTACACTCTTGTCATGGTTGAAGTGCATGACAAACTGTAGAACTTTGGGATAATATTTTACAAATAGTTCATCAAACGCCTTTTCATCACCAATAGAAAGAGATAACAAAAAATGGCGATTGTTTGTAATTTCAAAGGGGTCGGATGATTGCATTGAATGAAAACGTTTTTATTCTATTGAATTCCAAATTGCAACGCCATGATGAATAGCATTAACGAGAGATCTTGGTGCTTTTTGGCAAATGCTTTGAGCATGGTTAAGGCTTTGGAAATGTGATATTCCACCGTCTTAATCGATATGTTAAGTCTTTCGGCAATCTCTCGGTTCTTCAGTCCTTCTTGGCGACTTAAATAAAAAATCTGTTTCGACTGATGCGGTAAAGAGTTTAATATTTGATCAATTTCATCAAGTAACTCCTGATAAACTAACTCCTCTTCAGGATTATGATGAAAGAACAAACTATAAAGAGATTCTGATTCTTGTTGGGTAGGTAAGTCATCTATAGACCGTTGGTTTCTTATCAGTTGCTGTCGAATAAAGTTTAAGCACGCATTGCGTACCATGGTGTAAAGAAGCGAGGAGATAGAAATAGGTTTCAATTGCTCTCTGTTTAGCCAAAGTTTGGTGAAACAGTCTTGCAAAATATCATTTAAGTCTTCCTCGGTAGGGATGTATCTTGTAGCGTACGCCTTGAGCATGGGATAGTAAGTCTTAAAGACATATTCATACGCTTCTGCCTTTCCTGACTTAATATCCTCAAATAATTGGGCCGAATCCTTTGAGTAGGTTTTCATAATACGCTGATGTATTCGGCAAAGATAGGTATTATCGTCCTAATTTACAAGAGAATGCTTTAATAATTCCACTTCATCCCACGTCTCTTTTATGAAACAGAAACCACCAACTAAGTGTTTCAATTACTTTCAATGGGTTGTTGAAACAAAAGCTAAGGGTTGCTTTTGTCAACAGACAACCTACTTATATAATAGAGCCATGTTTTTAATGATTATTTGGCGAATGTACTCGTTGCTTTTGTCCTATTATTTTACCAAAAATCGACCATTCAAAATCTTCAAAATAGAAAA
>NZ_JRPQ01000003.1 GCF_000762405.1 Hoylesella timonensis S9-PR14
AATAGGCAAACGACATGCAAAAATCGTCTGATTTGAACAAAATAAATGCCTCTTCGAGCTAAAACATTAACTTAACGGTCTTGAAAACATGTAATAGAGGTGTTATTCACATGCAACAGCGGCATTAAAGCATGCAAATAGTGAGCTTAACTCAATGCTTCAGCCTCCAAAAAGTGGTAAAAATAGGAAAGAAAAGAGTTAACATTGGTGTAACGTTCACAATAACAATGAATTATGAACCTCGCTAAAAATTCGCGTATTTGCGACCAACTTTGCTGTTGGTTGATTTCATGCGAGTTATGAGAGGGTCTTTGTAAAGAAAATTCAGCATTAATTATTCTTCCATGCTGCGTATCACTAATTCTACAAACGCTGCCTTTTGGACGTTTTCCGTGGTAAAAATATCACGATATTGAGAAGGAGGTAAGCATTGCTATCAATACTTACCTCCTACCTTAAAAATGTTATGGCACCACTACTTTTTTACCGTTACAAAGATAGACTCCCTGCTGAAGTTTATTCGCATCTGTACCTACCTTTATGCCTTGCAAGTTGTAATATGCGTCTTGGGTTGCATCTGCCACTGTATGAGAAATACTTGTAACTTTCTCGGCTTGCTTTTCAAAGGTCCAAATGGATGCTCCCCAATAACGGGGCTTGAGCAACACTGTTTGGAAGGCATCGGGATTGGTGTACCAACTATACGCCCCAGACGCCTCGATGATATTAAAACCCGAAGGACCTTCATCAGTCGTATAAGGAGAAAGCTTCCAACTATACGGTGTGCCAGCATGGATGGTTTGATCTATCACACTACTTCCCACACAGGCAGGGACTTCTCCTACCCTGCTGATAATTCCTACCGTTCCGTCTGCATTCTTCACAAAGCGCCATAACAAATCGTCTGTGGTAGCGGTGGTACGTACGGGATAAACGTTGTTGTCAGCAGGATTGAGCTTGGCATAGTAATCGGTAAAATAGCCGTTGCGTATCTTATACCAGTACGCCTCGTCTAAAGACTCAACTATCGAAGTGCGGGGAAAGGACAAAAACTGCTGGTACAAGGTTGCATATTCCATGTATTCGGCATGGCTCACGGCTTTTCCGTCAGCAAGATGTGCATGGGCTGGTACGATTACTTTCGCATTCAGGAAGGACACAGCCTCATCGGTGAAACTACCGGGTTGGTGAGGAACATTGCTTGCTATGAGTTTGTCACATTTCTTAACCAAAGCTTCCAGCAATGGCTTGTATTGAGTAATCCTTACCAATCGCCACGTGCCGGGATTGCAGAGTATAGGATCGTCGAAAGAAACCACATCGCCAGAAGGATGTCCAAACAAGCGAGGTGTGCTTCCTGTCGCTGTAACAGAATAGTTGGCGATATTCGTCATCACCATAGCACCTGCCACATAATCGTATTGCTTTGCGGGTACAGTGGCTTTGTCGAGACGAAATACCGTTGCATCTGTGGCATTCATCCGCACTGCCTTGTTGTAGTCTGCCAGTTGTATGTACTGCTGAGTGACAGCATTACGTATTTTCCACCCCTTTCCTGTCTTGACAAACTGCCACAGTTCTTCGGGTTCGTTTTGTGGAGTGTAGTGGAAACGCACACCTTGCTTGTTTTGGTACATCGCTGAACCCACATAACGCTTCTTGTAATAGGTAGAAGCCGATACGATTTGATACACCTCATTTTCTTGCGGTTGAACTACGTCGGCAGCTTTGAAGTGTACAATGGCGTTGCCAAGCACTTGTACATCAGCCGTCCCATCCTTTGCTTTTTGCAAGGTTTCTGACAAAGTCTGATGCTCTTCAGCCGACACATAGCCTGCTTCACCGGGCGTGGTAGTGTCGAGCAACGTTTGCGCTTCTTGGATTGCCGTTTGCAAAGCGTCTTGATTGGCTTCTATGTAATGACGGGCGTAGACATACTCCATGCGGTCGAGCAGCTCATCATGCTTCTGCAATCGCTGGTAGAAGCTCACCCAGTTCTTCTTGTTTTCAGGCAACCATCCTGTCTCTGCCAAAGCCAACAGACGTGGTAGCAACTGATACTCCAACTGGGTATTGTCGTTGCAGGTCTCGGTCCACATGTTTCCTTGTACACCTAAGCAATAGTCTTCCCTCCCGCTAAGTGCGCTCACTGGGTTGACACTGTACACGGTGGGTACGCTGTTCACATAACCATCGCCCCATCCTCCTTGGTAAATCTCGTTGACATCGGCTTGACTCTTCGACACTTGCATCATGTCAAGATACAGAGACTGGTAGGGCACTACGATACTCTTGAAACCCAAGTCGGCAGCATCTGCACTTTTATTGATGTGATTCCAAGCCATGATGACTGGCTTTACCTTGTTGGTAGCAGGCCAATGCGCCATCAACTCGTCCCACACGATGATTTGCTTGCCGTAATTATCATACAAATATTCACCCAACAGTTCGACGAGCCACGACTGAAGTTGCTCTACCCCACTAAGTCCTTCAGCCCGAACTCTTTCCAAGCAGTCGGCATTGTTGCGCCACTGGTCGGTTGGGCATTCGTCACCACCCAAGTGAATGTAAGGTCCGGGGAAAACAGTTGCTACATGCCCGAGCACACATTTTAAGAAATCGATGGTAGAATCCTTGCCTATGTTCAACACATCTTTTGAAATACCACCAGGTATCCGCACACGATAGGTCTTGGTGGGATCGCAACTAAGCTCGGGATAAGCAGCCACGGCAGCTACCATGTGACCGGGTAAGTCTATTTCGGGAATAATCGTAATGTGTCTCTCCTGCGCATATTTCACTACTTCGCGCAAGTCATCGAGCGTGTAATACATTCCCTCTCCGTATTCGGTATCATCGAAGAACTGCTGACTGCCACCTGCATTCACAAACGAACCGGCACGCTTGCTCCCCACGGTTGTCAGCTTGGGATACTCTGGTATCTCCACACGCCACCCTTGATCATCGGTAAGATGCCAGTGAAAGCGGTTCATCTTGTAAAATGCCATGATGTCAAGGATGCGCATTACTTCGTGTTTGTCGAAGAAGTGGCGTGCCACATCAAGCATAAAGCCACGATGGTCAAGAGCTGGCGCATCGTTAATGAACAATTGCGGCAACGTCCAAGTGGCACCACTCACAGGATTCTTCTCATAAAAGGCATTGGGCAATAACTGCTTGATGGTTTGCAGGGCGTAAAAATATCCCGCATCGGTCTTGGTTTTTATCAGTACACCCTTTGCGTCCACCACGAGGGTATAGCCTTCATCAGGCAGGGTGTTGTCTATTACCACACTGATAGCGTTGTCCTTTCGGTCAGTCGAACAAGGCTCGACACTGAGCTGGATGCCTGCCGTTGCTGCCAATTGATTGGCAAAGGCGGTGGCTTGCTGCTGGGTAACGTCATTCGTATAGGCAATGGAATGCAGTTGATTGAGTTCGTATGTCTCGCCTTCAACAAGGGTAAGCGATGAGGGATAAGGTATCAAGCGAGGCAAATTGCGATACGCCTCCAATGCACTTTCGGGTGTGAATGACAGTGGATTGTTGACATCGCCAACGTCCCACAAGCCCACTTCGTGTCCTACACCAGGACCTGTCCATTGGTTCAGGGCAACGGCACCGTTGTCGTAGGGTGTCACTTCGTATTTACCACTTGGCAAAGACTTGATTTTCAACTTAGTAGCTTGGTGCTTAGAGGAGGCGAAAGCCATGCCTTGTTTGGCGGTACTGTTAAGATATAGGTGTCGTCCTGTCTTGTCAGTAAGCGTGAACCCTGCACTCTCAGAGCCTTCTATCTTCCACAATTGTGCAGGTTGCCCTGTCATAGAGTGGGTTTGCACCTTGACGCCATCGCCTTGAGATGTGAGTACATTTTGACTATTGGCAAACTGGATAAAATACCAAAACGTATTATCAGCTGTACTGATTTTTGGGAACTCTGCCGCTTGCAGGTTACACAAGCTGCCCAACAACAAAAAAAGAATAGTGTATAGCGTTTTCTTCATAGGGTTAAAAATTAATGATAAATGCCTGCTGTCGAACCAAAACAACATGAATGGCATTACTTTGAATTTAATATGGGCATAAAAAAAAGGCATAAGCCTTATTTGATGACTATTTTCTTGCCATCATGAATATAGACACCTTTCATGGGATGGTCTGTCTTTCTACCTTGCAAATCATAGTATCCCTTAGAAATAGGTGCCGAATCCGCACTTATCACACCATCGATGCCCGTCAACGTTTTGGGCTGAAACACGCGCACATAGTCAACTCTTGATTCATACACAAAGTCCATATCAGGATTACTTGCCCATTGACCATTGCCCACACTTTGGTTAAGAATCAGATAAAAGGGCGCATTGAAAGGCCATTGACCTTTTTGCAAGTCATCGTCATTGCTCGACTTGTGGTATCTTCCCTTCTCTACTCCGTCTACATACCATATCAACTCTTCCTCGTTCCACTCCAAACTATACACATGAAAATTGTCTACATCCACATATCCTGAAAAGCTGGAGGTAGGATTATTACGCTGGTGCAAATTGTATGTCCAATTAGAGTGTACGGTATGATAAGCCTTATTCTCCATATTGATAGTTTCAAATATGTCTATTTCGCCTGCATTGGGCCATCCTGCGCATGGTGGTTGCGGCATCATCCAAGCAGCGGGAAAGTTTCCAGCGTGCCGAGTGGTCTTCATTCGCACGTCTACCCTACCATATTTGAACGAAAACAAGTCACACGTTTCCATGGCACCCGACAGCATGTCGGCAGGATCTTTCGTCTTGTCGGGATTCTTGAAACATCTCAGCACCAAACAACCGTCTTTGATGAAAGCCACTTTGGGGTCAGAACTAATATATCGGTTCCACGCTGCACCGTATCTTTTAGATGGTTTCCAACGCTTGGGATCAGGAAACGTGCCGTCTGCCTGATTGAACTCATCGTTGAAAACCATCACATAATCGTCTTCATCCGTCTCGTTTTGCCCCATTTTTACAAATGAAGGTTGCAGTTGCAAGTCACCGTCAAGCAAACCGGGAGCAATCTCAAGCAGTCCGCACCGGCAGGCAGAGGCATCCAAGACCGTCTGTACATACTGCGCCACGCCATTGACGAGCGAGTCTTTTGCGGCAAGGTTGCCGTGCAGAACCTTTACCGAACCGAGCTTGAAGCCCTTATCGGGCTTCATTTGCACGGTAAAAGACTGTCCGTATGGCACCTTGACGCCATCGACAGGTTGTCCTTCGAGCGTCAATACCGTTCCGTTTTTCGATGAACAAGTTACGGTTCCTTGTTCGCCATGGTGTACAAACAACCGCACATCTGCTATGGCTCCGCCGTTGTTGGCGATGTGATTGCCTGCCGAAGTGTTGCCTTCGGGGTCGACGTTGTCCCAATCTATCTTGTACCGCATCATATAATGCCCCGTCTCAAGATTATCAGGAAGGGTGAATTTGGGTGCATTGAGTCGGTCAAGGCTTTGCAAATGCTGCCCATCACTGCTGTAAGGTTGCCCGTTGCAAGTGGCTGCGCTGAAGCTCACCAGCTCGTTGTCGGCCGTCAGTTGTCCCCCATCAAGTGGCTGTTTCCAATTGAAATAACCATTCTTGTTTTTGTCCACATACACCAAGGTCTGCATCCAACTGCCACTGTAGTTGACACCAGGGGCTACTTGTGTGCCAGCTGATGCCACAAAAACGTGCTGCGTCAGATCATGGTACACGTTCTTAGGGTTGTCGATATTTACTTCCTGCTGATTCAGAAGCACAGCGTTGAGCGTTCTGGAAGCGTGCTTGTTGGGTTGGTTCTTGTCGAAACCAATGCTGTAGAAATCGTTTGCTTCTGGAGAACCAATGCTTACAAACAATCCTTCTACCACAACATCACCGTCAATAAGCTCAGCAGGTAAGGTATAGCTATCATTTTCATCGAACGAAGACTTCTTCACTATCACGTCACGATATTGAGCTACGCCATGGATCAGGCTATCGCCTTGCAGATTGTAGCCATGTCTGACGCGTATTCCTTTGTAGGTGAACCCATTCTCGGGGCGCATCTTAATGGTAACTGGTTTGCCAAAAGGTACTTGTTTATCAAGAAAATGGCCTTCAACATCGAGCACGTCGCCATTACGCTGTGCATTCGTGATGCGCACTTGGTCACGGTGAACATTGAGTCGGATGTCGGCAATAGCCCCACCATTTTTGGTAATGCTGTTGGAAGAGGCTATATTTCCGCCCGCATCTATACAGTTCCAATCGACCTTGTAACGCATACGGTAGAATCCTGGCTGCATATCGGCAGGCAAGGTGAATGCTGGCGGATTGAGGACATTACGCTTATCGCCGGAAAGTGCTTGTCCCATAGAATTGAACCCTTTTGAGTCGTTGTTAGGATTCTGCGAATAAAAGGAATAAGCCGCAACGTCACTGCCCTGTACAGGCTTTCCATCGGCTGCCAAATTCGTATCAAATCGTCCGTCTCTGCCATAGTCTAAGTAAACATATCCGTGCATCCAAGTGCCGTTGTATTTAAAAGACGGCTGGAGAGTTTCGCCTGCTTTCGCGATGAACTCAACATGGTCGATTGAACTGTAGACAGGCGTTTGCTTGGTGATACTGCCAGCCACCGTTGCTTCCTTGCCGTTGAGCGAAATGCTAAGCAGTCCTCTGTCGGTACGAGTGTAATGAGCCTTCTTGTTAATATTCAAGGGATAGTCTTCACGCTGGGTTTGCGTGGTGGGTTTGTCGTTCACCTCTATGCAGTCGATGTACACAGCAAAGTCTTCGGTGCGCATGTGTGGAGACTCATTGTCGGGTACTACAACGAGCGAATGCACGTCCACTCCCTCTGCTCCTTTGATAGGAAACACGGCATCTACCCATTGGTCAGGTTCAACTTTGTTGGTAGACAGCACCCAAAACTGCTCCGTCTCCTTTGATTGGTCGTTGCGCTCAACGCGTTTACCCAAGCCGATGAGCATCACTCGACCAGCCACAGGCTTGTGTAGCATGACGTGAACGTACTGCAAAGTAGGCTTGAGTTTCAACGGTTGTTGAAGATCAATGCGTGCTCCGAAGGTGTTAGAAGCGAATCGAGAACGTTGAAAAGCCAATACTTTGGCTGATGGATTGGGGGCTACGCCTAATATCTCATCCATCTCAGTGTGCGGGTTAGCGATGACGCGGACATTACCTTCCAATCTTCCTGTGCGGAAAGGCGAGTGTTCCCATGTATCATAAACGCCGATTGACTTGTAGTCTTGTTGCTCAAACCCTATAGACTGAGCCGTTGTTGTGAGTGGGAATAATATCCCAGCCATTATTATAAGGTGTTTGATGGTTTTCATATATTGTGTTTGATGTTTACGTTATCTATTGTTTTCATTGTTTTCAAACTGCCTTGTGAACTAAAATACACTCACTGTGTGCAGAGTTGGGCACGCCTTGGCGTCGTCAATGACAATTCTCAAAGCCTTGACTTTGTAGCCTGTGCCATAACTCTGGGCTGTCGAACCGTTGAGAGGAACAATGCGTTTATATCCTACCGTGGTAGTTGTAACACCCTGCGCCACGGGCTTAAAGGTTTGTCCATCCTCGGAAATCTCTAAATGGAACTTGCGAATACGCTGTCCCAAACGAATATACTCCATGAGGGAAACATATCTAATGGTTTGCGGTTGGTTCCATGTCAGCGTGATAGTACCCTTTGTCACGCCGTCACTGGCAGCCCAATAGGTATCTTTGTTCGCATCGGTCATATTGCTTGGCTTGTAATCTCTGTGTGCACCATGGCTGCGCTGATCGGTGACTGTGACGGTTGCCAAGCGCGCAAGGTCGTGTCCGAGTCTTTTTCTAAGCAGGTCGCCTGACTCCTTCAATGCCTTTACTGTAGCGTCGGGCAACAGTCCACGCTTGTCAGGAGGACAGTTAAGTATCAGGGTGGAGTTACGTCCTACGGTCTCAAGATACATCTGGAAAGTACGTTCAGCACTCATGGGGCGTTCACCTTGGTGCCAAAACCATCCCTTATCGGTGAACTTGGCATCACTTTCACCGGGGAACCATATCCATCCATTCTCCGTTCCATACATACCATTCCCCTCGGGAGCATATCCTCTGTCCTCAGGACTCCAGTTGGTTTCTCCAGCCCATCCTTGTTCATTACCTATCCAGCGAGCTTCTCCGCCAACTCCCCAAAGGATAATATCGGGACAAACTTTATGTATAGAATCACGCAAGTTGGGCACATCATAGTAAGTATCTCGGTCTACACTGACGGTTTTGTTGCGTCCTCCGTAATAGCCATCGCCACCATTGGCACCATCGAACCACATTTCAAACTGGTCGGTACCATACTGCGCCAGCTCTGCACACTGTCTGAGGAACACCTCACTGACATATCTCGGCGTGCCATAGAGTGCGGAGTTACGATCCCAAGGTGATACATAAAAGCCATATTTCATACCCAACGCCTTGGCAGCATCCGCAAACGACTGTGGAAGATTGAGCGATCTACCATTCTCGTTGCCCGCACCAACAACGCTGTGCTTAGTGGTTTCTGTGGGCCACAAGCAGAATCCGTCGTGGTGTTTCACCACAGCGATGCCGCCCGTCATGCCCGCATCACGTACTGCCTCAAGCCACTGACGTGGATCGGGCTTGCCAGTAGGTGCAAAAAGGCTCTCGGCTTCGTTGCCTTTTCCCCACTCCATATTGGTATATGTGTTCATACCATAGTGGAAAAAGGCATAATACTCGGTTTCCTGCCATTTCATTTGTCGCTCTGTAGGCAGTGGAAATACGGGGGCAGGTTCGTTATCAGGATTGGATAACGACTGCTGCACCAGCCGGAACGATGGCTCCGACTGTGCTTGCACGGTCATGAACGCTGCGGTCATGGCCAGTGTCAGTAAGTAGTTTTTCTTCATAAAAATACGTTGCGACAGGTCTCTCATTGCCGTAAAGGACAATTAAGCGACCCTTTGCCGCATCATGGAGTTAATAAATATTATAGCTTTTAAATGATTGCTTATGTTGGTTAGTTCCACAAAATTACAAAAAAGTTTTAGTTTTGAAACAAAATTCAATTGTTTATGAGCAAAAAGATATGAAGAATGCATACACATTCGTCATTTATCTCTGATTTTGTTGTTTATTGCGAATACAGAGGATGAAGCATCAGCCTTGCTTGACAGCACCTAAAAAAGCCTGTACACTTTTTGTAGTATACAGGCTTGAATCATATGAACAGACGACAAATCCTCACGTCTTGACGCAAATTAACTGCGATACAACGCCACAAGAGTCGTCGATCTATCTTTTTCCGAGGCGCATGGCACAAAAACCCAGCGATGTTCTCGGATGTCAAATTTAGTCACGAAAGCGATTAGTCCTTAAGCTTTGCCGTAATGAATTCGCGGTTGAGGCGAGCAATATTTGCAATCGACTCATTCTTTGGACACACTGCTTCGCACGCTCTGGTGTTGGTACAGTTACCAAATCCTAATTCATCCATCTTCAGAACCATGGCTTTGGCACGCTTGGCAGCTTCTGGACGACCTTGTGGCAACAATGCCAACTGACTAACCTTGGAGCTCACAAAGAGCATCGCAGAGCCGTTTTTGCATGCTGCAACGCAAGCACCGCAACCGATGCAGGTAGCACAGTCCATCGCCTCGTCGGCATTTTCCTTCGGTATAAGGATAGCATTAGCATCTTGTGCCTGACCTGTACGAATGGTGTTGTAACCTCCAGCTGCAATAATTTTGTCGAAAGCTGCACGATCTACCATACAGTCTTTAATGACAGGGAAGCCTGCTGAACGCCAAGGTTCTACAGTAATGACATCTCCATCGTTGAAGCGACGCATGTATAACTGGCAGGTTGTTGCGCCACGCTCTGTCTTTCCGTGTGGCACACCATTGATATAGAGTGAGCACATTCCGCAAATACCTTCACGACAGTCGTGATCGAAAACAAACGGTTCTTTACCATCCTTGATGAGTTCCTCATTGAGGATGTCAAGCATTTCGAGGAAAGAAGTATCGTCAGGGATATTCTTCATCTCGTGAGTATCAAAATGTCCCTTGTCTTTAGGACCGTTCTGACGCCAAAATTTAATTGTAAAACTTATATTTTTTGACATGGTGTTTTGAGTTTATGAGTTTGTGAGTTTGTGAGTTTTTAAGTTTTTTCAGTTACTTCTTTACTGTCTTGTATTGTAATTCCTCTTCTAAAGGGTGTTTGTACTTTTCTGTATAAATTAAAGACTTGAGCATTTTTGAAACTTCTTCTACTAAGCTTACCAGTTCTTGACAGGCATTAGTAGTAATAAAAGCTAAATCTTTAGATAAGATGAGCTGCGTTTCCAACTCGTTGCACGAACCCAATGATATGTACAAAAATCGTATATGCTCATTGTTTGTCTCTCTGCCATAACCCTCCGATATATTTGAAGGTATGGAAACGGCACATCGACGCATTTGACTAACAAGTCCAAATCGCTCTTCTTGAGGATAAGAAGCAGTTAACTCATAAACCTTACGAGTAAGATTCATGCTCTTTTGCCAAACGGATAAATCTCGAAATGTGCCCATTTTATACTTTCCTTTGTCTATTACAGAGTTGACAAGTCAGTGGAGAAACTTAAAAACTTAAAAACTAAGAAACTCAAAAACTAACGATTAATTCTTATAATTACGTGTTTGTACCTTGATGGCCTCGTACTCGAGTGGCTCTTTAATCAACTCGGGAGCGGTTTCATCATTGTTCTGGTACTTCCAACAACCTACATAGAAATAGTTTTCATCGTCACGTTTTGCCTCTCCCTCAGGTGTTTGGTACTCCTCACGGAAGTGACCTCCACAACTCTCATTACGAGAGATGGCATCGTAAGCAACGAGTTCGCCCATCAATAAGAAATCACGCAAATGGATAGCTTTATCCAACTCAACGTTCAGGCCTTCTTTTGTTCCAGGGATAAACAGATTGGTATCGAACTCTTTACGTAAGTCTGCTATCATCTTTAAGCCTTCTTCAAGTCCTTCCTTGGTACGACCCATTCCTACATGTTCCCACATGATGTGACCTAACTCCTTGTGAATAGAGTCGACAGAACGCTTACCCTTGATGTTCATCAAACGGTCAATTTCTGATTGAACCTTCTTTTCAGCCTCTTCAAACTCTGGAAGATCAGTAGAAAGACGTGGCCAAACAGCTTGGTCTGCCAAATAATTTTGAATGGTGTATGGCAACACAAAGTAACCATCTGCCAAACCTTGCATCAACGCTGAAGCGCCCAAGCGGTTAGCACCATGATCAGAGAAGTTGCATTCACCGATGGCAAACAGTCCTGTGACAGAGGTCATCAACTCATAATCTACCCAGATACCACCCATGGTATAATGGATAGCGGGGAAGATCATCATTGGTTTGTAGTACTTTACACCATTGATTTCGTTCGCCATGTCACCAGGGAATACGTCTGTAATCTCTTCATACATCTCGAAGAGGTTTCCATAACGCTGCATGATTTCATCAAGTCCCAATCGATTGATCGACTCAGAGAAGTCAAGGAACACAGCCAAACCCGTGTTGTTCACACCAAAGCCCTTATCGCAACGCTCCTTCGCAGCACGCGAAGCCACATCACGAGGCACTAAGTTACCAAATGCCGGATAGCGACGCTCCAAGTAGTAATCGCGGTCCTCCTCTGGAATTTCCCAGCCTTGTTTCGTTCCTGCCTGCAATGCCTTGGCATCTTCAATCTTCTTAGGAACCCAAATACGTCCGTCGTTACGCAACGATTCTGACATCAGTGTCAGCTTCGATTGCTTGTCACCGTGTACAGGAATACAGGTGGGGTGAATCTGTACATACGAAGGGTTAGCAAAATAAGCTCCCTTACGGTAGCACTGAACAGCAGCAGTACAGTTACATCCCATTGCATTGGTAGAAAGGAAATAAGCATTTCCGTATCCGCCAGTGGCGATTACTACAGCATTGGCAGAGAATCTCTCTAACTTACCAGTCACCAAGTTCTTGGCTATGATACCACGAGCACGACCGTCAATGATGACTACGTCTTCCATCTCGTAACGTGTATAGAGCTTTACTTTGCCTGCATGTACTTGACACATCAGTGATGAGTAAGCACCTAACAACAGCTGCTGTCCTGTTTGACCTTTGGCATAGAACGTTCTACTTACCTGTGCGCCACCAAACGAACGGTTGGCGAGCATACCTCCGTATTCACGAGCGAATGGTACGCCTTGTGCAACACATTGGTCGATGATAGCATTCGACACCTCTGCCAAACGGTAAACATTAGCTTCACGAGCACGATAGTCGCCACCTTTTACAGTATCATAGAACAAACGATAAACAGAGTCACCGTCATTCTGATAATCCTTGGCTGCATTGATACCTCCTTGTGCAGCAATAGAGTGTGCACGGCGAGGCGAGTCTTGAATACAAAAGTTGAATACATTGAATCCCATCTCGCCCAATGATGCGGCAGCACTGGCACCTGCTAAGCCTGTACCAACAACGATGACATCCAATTTTAATTTATTCTTTGGGTTAACCAAACGCTGGTGAGCCTTGTAATTGGTCCACTTCTCAGCTACTGGTCCTTCAGGAATTTTAGAATCTATTTGTGTCATAATATTCTTCCTTATCTATTATAAGATTAAACAATTACGCACAGCACAAACTCGGCGCGCAGCCAAATGCAAATGCGAGAACAACTACAAGGAAACCAAGCATTAATAATGTGGCATATACCTCACCGATAATCTTCCATCGGTTGAACCAAATTTTATTGCTGATTCCAAGGGTTTGCATAGCACTCCAAAAACCATGAGTGAGATGAAGCCACAAAGCACACAACCAAATAATGTACAATACAACATACAAAGGCTGTGAGAATGTTTCCTGAATGTAACCAAAACCATCAGCAGGATTGCCTAACGGATCGGCAATGTGAAAGATTTCGGCAAACATCATATTGTACCAAAAATTGTACAAATGAAGAATCATACCCAAAACTACGATGAGTCCTAAAACCAACATGTTTTGAGATGCCCACTCTACTTTGGAACTCTTTTGGGTAACAGCATAACGCTCGTTCCCTCGAGCTCTTCGGTTTTGTGCCGTAAGAATGAAGGCATAGACGATGTGACACACAGTTAGTGCTGCAAGTGCAATCGTAGCTACTACCGCATACCAGTTGGCACCCAGAAGTTCACAAATCGTATTGTAGGCATCTCCAGAAAAGAGAGCCACAATATTCATTGACATGTGAAATGTCAGGAATAGAATAAGTGCGACACCGGTAACCGACATCACTACTTTTCTACCAATAGATGAATTGATTAACCACATAAATGATTGAAATTTAAGTATTAAATGTTAGAAAAAAATATGCTTACTAATTAGATATAATCAACGAATTTTTAACAAATGTTATCATCTCTCCCCTTTTGTGAGTATGCGTTACGTATGCTGAAGTGCAAAAATACTACATTTTAATGATAACTCAAAGCTTTTTATCGAAAATACTATCAAATAGACATCGCCTTTTTCGTATAACATCGATGAACGATGATAAAAACCAATTTTTGTTCTTTTGTTTCCTCAACAAATCTAATACATCGAGCACATCAAATGACTTGTGTGCATTGTATCTCTCATTTACTTTTATTTGTTGTACAATAATGATTCCTCCATGAAAGAGCTGTGTCTTTTTTCACCACATCATTTTTGGCAAAGGTATCTGGCATTTTTGTCCTGTTATTTTACCGAAAATCGACCATCTAAAATCTTCAAAATAGAAAAATTCAATAGGTAAACGAGATGCAAAAATGGGCTGATTTGGACAAAATAAACGTCTTTTTTAGCTGAAACATGGAAATAACGCCCTTGGAAACACTCTTTAAGGGTGTTATTTACATAACATAGAAGCATTAAAGCATGCAAATTGTTAGCTTAACTCAATGCTTTAATCGCCAAAAAGTGGTAAAAATAGGGATGAAGCAAAACGGATTGAGCGTAACACCTTAAATTACATATGGTTACAAAACTCTCTCAAATTTCGCATATTTGCGACCAACTTTGCCCTTGGATGTCTTGACGCGAGTTTTGAGAGGCACTTTGTAAATAAAATTCAGCATTAATAATCAGTTCATGGGACATACTTCCAAGGCTGCATCTGCTGTATTTTTGCTGGTTTTCGTTGTAAAATATCATTAAACGAAAGAGTCGTATCGAACAGGATGAAATATCTATTCTGTGGAAAACAAACCTATAAATACAAACGAATGATAACGTTCCGTCTACATAGTTTTTCGTCTTCATCCTTATTTTATTCAATATTATTTCTTAATTTTGCGTTGTTTCTTTTTCTTATGACAAGAAACTTACTCTAAAAAGCGAAGCTTAAAAAAGGTTGATTACTTAAAAACAATATCACCAACCTTGCCATTACAAAGCGATAGAGGGAGTTTCTATAACAATTAAATAAAGCAAGATAGAAGAATGATATTTCAATACGATGTGCTTGTCATTGGCGGAGGACACGCTGGATGTGAAGCTGCAACGGCAGCTGCGCAATTAGGAGCGAAGACTTGTCTCGTCACAATGGACATGAATAAAATAGCACAAATGAGCTGTAACCCTGCCATTGGAGGCATTGCCAAGGGACAGATTGTTCGAGAGATTGACGCCTTAGGTGGTCACATGGGAATGATAACTGATGCTACCTCTATTCAGTTTCGCATGCTCAACAAAGGCAAAGGACCTGCAGTGTGGAGTCCTCGTGCGCAGTGTGACCGTAGTAAATATATTTTGGAATGGAGAACAGTGTTAGATCATACGCCCAATTTGGACATTTGGCAGGACGAAGCGTGCGAATTACTCACCGCAAACAGTGAGGTAACGGGTGTTCGTACGGTTTGGGGTGTTGAGCTATACGCTAAAAGTGTCATTATCACAGCGGGCACATTTCTTAATGGTTTGATGCACATTGGTAGGAAAAAGCTCCCTGGAGGACGATGTGCCGAGCCAGCAGTCTACCACCTGAGTGAAAGTATAGCGCAACATGGGATTACCGTCCAACGAATGAAAACTGGAACGCCTGTCCGCATTGACGCAAGAAGTGTGCATTTTGAAGACATGGAAATACAAGACGGAGAAAACGACTTCCACCAGTTTAGTTACATGAGTGGGTCAAGAAATCTCAAACAACTTCCTTGTTGGACGTGTTACACTACGCCAGAATCACATGAAGTGTTACGCAAAGGATTGCCCGATTCTCCCCTTTTCAACGGACAAATACAAAGCACAGGACCGAGATACTGCCCTTCTGTTGAAACAAAATTAGTGACCTTTCCCGACAAGGATAGACATCCGCTGTTTTTAGAACCTGAAGGTGAAAATACGAATGAAATGTATTTGAACGGCTTTTCATCGAGTATGCCGTTGAATATTCAGATAGAAGCCTTGCGCCAAATACCTGCTTTCCGAGAGGCAAAGATTTACAGAGCTGGATACGCAATTGAATATGACTACTTCGATCCTACTCAATTGAAACCTTCATTGGAATCAAAAATCGTCAAAGGTCTATTCTTTGCAGGGCAGGTAAACGGCACAACGGGCTACGAGGAAGCAGCAGGTCAGGGAATCGTTGCAGGTATCAACGCTGCTATCCACTGCTTTGGAGGCGACCCGTTTGTGATGAGACGTGACGAAAGTTATATCGGTGTGCTCATTGATGACCTAACTACGAAAGGCGTTGACGAACCTTACAGGATGTTCACCTCACGTGCTGAATATCGTATATTACTTAGACAAGACGATGCTGACGCACGATTAACCGAAAAAGCATATCAATTAGGGCTCGCAAAAAGAGACCGTTTGGACTGGTGGACACAGAAGAAAGAGAGCATTAGTCGTTTGATGGACTATTGTAATAACACTTCGATAAAACCGAAAGAAATCAACGAAATGTTGGAACGAAATGGGACATCAACGCTTAGGATGGGATGTAAAATATCAGAACTAATTGCCCGTCCTCAGATATCCATTCAACTTCTTGCGGAAATGATACCATCTTTGAGTGATGAGATTTGTAAAATTCCGAACAGAAAGAGCGAAATCATCGAAGCAACAGAGATAAAAATTAAGTATAAGGGGTACATTGAGCGTGAGAAAATAATAGCAGAAAAGATGCACCGACTTGAAAATATAAAAATTCAAAACAGGTTTGATTACGACCAACTACATGAACTTTCGACAGAAGCTCGTCAAAAATTAAAGCGAATTAACCCCGAAACGCTGGCAAAAGCAAGTAGGATTCCAGGGGTATCACCAAGTGACATCAATGTTCTTCTCGTATTATTAGGAAGATAAATACAACACATATCATCTAAATCTTACAGATGTTTCATGTGAAACAATTGATTATTTCATAACAACATAAACTATTGACAATGAACAACAAATTGCTATTAGACAACTTGAGGTGCATAGCAGATTGGCCCATCAAAGGAGTCAACTTCAGAGATGTAACCACCCTATTCAAAAACGCTGATTGTTTGAGAACAATCAGCGATGAAATGTACGAACTTTACAAAGACAAAGGTATCACAAAGATTGTAGGTATTGAGAGTAGAGGATTTGTCATGTCGTCGGCAGTTGCTATTAAATTGGGTGCTGGAATTGTGCTTTGCAGAAAACCGGGAAAGCTTCCATGCGAGACAGTGCAAGAGAGTTACGCTAAAGAATACGGTATCGACACCATCGAGATACACAAGGATGCTATCGATGAAAATGACATTGTACTCTTACACGACGACTTATTAGCCACTGGTGGAACAATGAAAGCGGCTTGCGACCTTGTGAAAAAGTTTCATCCTAAAAAGATTTATTGCAATTTCATCATAGAACTTATCAATGAAAATCTTAATGGAAGAGAGAAGTTCGACGACGACATCGAAATTACAACTCTCATTCAGATATAGAAGAAGGAACTCGCAATCAAACAAAGTTGCGAATTAGGAGGGGTACGAGACAGCTCTACCCCTCCCTAATTCATTAGACAAGGACAATTCAAGTTAGGAGTCAACGAACAACAAGACTGCAAAATATTCTTCATCGTAATGTTTCACATGAAACAAAGCAAAGACAATAGTCTTAATTCCATACAGTTAGAATGACCAAAGAAGGGAACATAGAGAGAATATCCAAATTAAAAAACATTGTTGATAGCATACCAGAGAGACCTGGGAGCTATCAATTTTTTGACAAAGAAGGAAATATTATATATGTGGGGAAGGCAAAGAACCTAAAGCGACGCGTGTCTTCGTACTTTCTAAAAGAGGTAGATCGCTTCAAAACTAAAGTCCTTGTCAGCAAAATACACAATATTACGTACACTGTTGTCAATACAGAAGAGGATGCTTTGCTATTAGAAAACAGTCTTATCAAGAAATATAATCCGAAATATAACATATTACTCAAAGACGGTAAGACCTATCCCAGCATTTGTATTACAAACGAATGGCTCCCAAGAATCATCAAAACACGACAAATAAGGAAAGGGAACGGCAGCTATTTTGGACCGTACACACAAATATCGCATCTGTATACAATCCTGGATGTCATCAATAAGATCTATAAGCCTCGCACGTGTACGTTCCCTATTACACCAGCAGGAGTAAAAGAAGGCAAATACCGTGCTTGCTTAAAATACCACATAGGGAATTGCTTAGCTCCATGTATAGCCAAACAATCCCACGAAGATTACATGCAAAACATAGAGCAAGCGCGTGAAATTTTGAAAGGAAATACCAGAGAAGTACGAGATATTCTTTATCAAATGATGCTGAAGAAATCGGAAGAACTCAAATTTGAAGAAGCGCAGATTCTAAAAGATAAATACGATATCCTTAACACATTTGTTTCCAAGAGCGAGGTAGTGAGCTATACGATAAAGGATGTTGATGTGTTCACATTAACCGAGGACGAGGGCAAAAAAACAGCATATGTGAACTACATGCACGTGAAGAATGGAACGATTAACCAGAGTTTCACCATTGAATATAAGTCTAAAATTGAAGAAACAAAAGAAGAAATACTTATCACTGCTATTCAAGAACTAAGATCAAGATTTGAAAGTAAAGCCAAAGAACTCATTGTTCCTTTTGATATCAACTGGCATCTCCACGATTGCATCTTTACTGTACCTCAAAGAGGAGATAAGAAGCACTTGCTGGATCTCTCTGAAATGAATGCCAAACAATACAAATTTGACCGATTGAAGCAAGCGGAGAAACTAAATCCAGAACAACGTCAGACCCGACTCATGAAAGAGTTAGAAACCCAATTGAATCTACCTACCCTTCCTTTCCACATCGAATGTTTCGACAACTCTAACATCTCTGGCACCAATGCCGTCGCAGGTTGCGTGGTATTTAAGGGGTTAAAGCCATCTAAGCAAGACTACCGTAAATACAACATTAAAACCGTTGAGGGACCTGACGATTACGCCTCAATGAAAGAAGTGGTGAGGCGTCGCTATCAACGTATGATTGAAGAACAAACACCCCTACCCAACCTCATCATTACCGATGGTGGGAAAGGCCAAATGGAAGTGGTGAGACAAGTGGTTGAGGATGAGCTTGGACTTCATATCCCTATCGCTGGACTGGCTAAAGACAACCGGCACCGAACCAACGAATTGCTTTATGGTTTCCCTCCACAAGTCATTGGTATGAAGACAGATAGCGAGTTGTTTCACATACTCACCAGAATACAAGACGAAGTGCATCGCTATGCCATTACCTTCCACCGTGACAAGCGCAGCAAACAAGCACTGCACAGTGAGTTAGATAACATTAAAGGAATCGGAATACAGACACAGAAACAGCTCTTGAAAGCTCTGAAAAGCGTGAAAAAAATCAAAGAAGCTGATTTACAAACTCTTACCAACATCATTGGTAAGTCGAAAGCAAATATCATCTTCCAATATTTTCAGGAAAAAGAAAGCACATAATGTCAAGACAGAGGTACACATGAAACGATGAAAAAGCGGCTCACGTATATCGTATCTCCTTGTTTATCAGCCGCTTACGTAAATAAGATTAGGTGATGTAAACCGTTCATTGCCAATCAATAATCAACAGACAAACGGAGTCAACGGACACCCCACTCAACTTTCAGCAAACAGGTGTCCTACAAAAAACCTATGAATAATATGCGCTTATCAATTTTTTAATGTGTAACTTTGCACACATCAGTCGAAATTTATCAACACAATTGGTAGACCGAAAAATGAAAACTTGGATTCGAATACTCCTTCTTATCGTTGGTATGACCATAGGGCATCATACTACAGGTAAGGCATATCCAAGTGTACACGGCTACCAAAAGGAAGCTCATAGAGAACTATCGGACGTTCAACAAAAGCTTAGTGACAAATATCAGCTTTATCACGAAACCCTTAGTGATCAAGAACGAGGCACGGCTCTTCGCACAGATTCCAATCAATCTACTCGAATCAACGCCCCTCGTCCACAACGCTACCTACCCCCCTACCTGCAACTTTCCAAGCTTGATGCATATAAGAAATCCACAGAAACATGGCATAACAAGCTTCACCTATGGAGGAAAGGGCACAAAAATTCACATTCAACGACTCCCATATCAACAAGAGTCCCAGTCGATTATTATGTGATTGCACTGAGACATATCATTCGTTGAATTGCTATCTTTATAAAACTCCCCTTTTAGTACATCAACAGATGTACGATTTTATCCATGTTTTACAAATAAAAGATAGCAAAAAAAATGGCAAAATTCAAAAATTGAGACCTCTGCAAAACTCTTATCCTAAAATTTGCTCATTACATTATTTTTTT
>NZ_JRPQ01000004.1 GCF_000762405.1 Hoylesella timonensis S9-PR14
ACCTACCACCGAAAGGTGGTAAGGCGCCCATCGCCGAGCCTACACGTGAAGTATGTCGATGAGCCGGAGAAACTCAGCATCGAGATGAAGGACTTCCTGTCACCAACGGACGGACGACTGCCAAGCAACCGCTCTGACATTTACTTTAAGGAACTCGGCAATGAGTCGCCCGTATTAGTCAAACTGATGATGCAGACTATCTATCAGACTGACAGACGCTGCATTAAGCACATCGGTGCGCAGCAGTTTGGTATGAAATTCCTGCTTCGTGGCTTGTATGCCCATAATGGCTTGCTGTATTTCCACACTCGTATGGAAAACGGCACGAATATGCCGTACTCTGTGGATTTTATCACGTTCAAGGTGGTGGATAAGAAGGTTGCAAAGCGTACCGCCATACAAGAACAGGTGTTGCAGCCCTTGCGTGCCTATCATCAGGTAATGCAAGTAAAGGGCAAGGATAGCGAGCATTCCGTGTTCGTATTGGAGCAGTTTGCCCTCTCGGAGGAAAAACAACTGGAGGTAACGATCTACGAGCGAAACGGCGGACGCACACTGACCTTTTATGTCGGGCAGGAAGATTTGCAGCTGGCAAAGAAGATTGACAACCTCAAACTCAAATGGTAGGCTTTATGAAGAAGAAACTTATTTTATCGGCTTGCATAGTGGTGGCAATGATTTTCAGCCTGCCGTCGCAGGCACAGCGACTCATTCCTAAGCAGAAAGGGATAGAAGTCGTTGGTAGCGTTCCCCTTATCAAGGGTGAGAAACTCTTTGCCAAAGACAACTTCGGTGTTGGTGTATCGCTTACCCGCTACTTGAAACGAGAGAACTACTCCTTTGTAGGAGTTGAGTATGAACAGCAGAATATGCCGTATCGGGATTATAGTGTAAACCTCAAAGATGCGCTCTTACAGGTGGGCTATATGCACCCGATACTCTCCGACAATGGCAAGAACGTGTTTCTCTATGGTGGCATATCCGCTTTGGGTGGCTATGAGCAGTTGAACGAAGACAAAAGGCTGCTACCCGATGGGGCAACGCTGCTCGACCGCTCACGCTTTGTCTATGGCGGTGCCGTGTATGGCTCGGTGGAGGCGTTCCTCACGGACAGGCTTCTGTTTCTTGTCAAGGCACAAGGGCGGTTGCTCTTCGGTTCTGACGTACATCGTTTCCGTCCTGCGCTATCAGCAGGACTTAGGTTTAATATTTAATAGAAAAGAAACATGAAAAAGAAGATATTAAGTTCAATATGGGTAATGGGCGTACTTGCTCTTGCCGTGTTTTGTCTATCTGCTTGTGATAGGGAGCTGGATGTTCAGCAGTCTTATCCGTTCACTGTCGAGACGATGCCCGTTCAGAAGGACATTGTCAAGGGACAGACGGCAGAGATACGCTGCACACTGAAGCGGGGCGGTGAGTTTGCTGACACTCGCTATACGATACGTTATTTCCAGCCTGACGGCAAGGGAACGGTGAAGATGGACGATGGTACGGTGTTTAAGCCCAACGACCGCTATCCGCTCACGAAAGATGTGTTCCGTCTGTATTACACCTCGCTCTCCACAGACCGCCAGACGATTGACGTGTACGTGGAGGACAGTTTCGGTAAGATGCAGCAACTGACTTTCAGTTTCAACAACGAAAAGGCGGAAGAAAAGGGAAAGACCAACGCAGCAGTAACCAAAGCCTCGAACGATGCGAACAGCTAAACGCTTTGCTTTATTCTGTATAATGTGCTTGCTCTGCCAGCCGATCCTTGCCCAGCGCAGGGTACGGTTGGCAGACTTGCCTCCTTTTGAGCGCGCCGTGGTGGTCGTGAAATACTTCGAGGGACTACACAGAGAGAGTTGCTATCCATACGTCGGCTATGGTCATCATTATCCTAACCTTGATATTATCCTAACTTTATATTGCAAATGATTGAAA
>NZ_JRPQ01000005.1 GCF_000762405.1 Hoylesella timonensis S9-PR14
CATCATTATCCTAACCTTGATATTATCCTAACTTTATATTGCAAATGATTGAAATCTAATGAATAAATAATTTTATAGTTGTGATATTTTTCTATACTTTTTACGGTGGTTGGGCACTAATGCTCAACCACCGTAATTATGAATATAAGAAATTTAAAACAAGAGTATCCCGTTTTGCTTGATTACATGCGACAGCAGGGATATGGAAAAGTCGCTATTGGAGGGATTCAAGCGAGGCTTAAAGAACTTTTTGAACAAGAAAGCAACTATGTGTCTTATGGTGATTTTTATGAAAAACTTTTAAAAAGAAAAGGTATAAGTAAAGACGATGAGCGCTCAAAGTATTATCGGCTCTCTGTACGAAGGATTGAGGCATTTGATGAATATGATCATCTGCCTAATCGTTTTGCTTTTACACCTACTTTACAACCAAAAAGTTCAATAAGTCAATTAAAAGGTACATTCAAAACTATAATAGAACATTACAAAGAGGTATCAGTACAAGCAGGAAAAGCATCTAGCTCAATAAAAATGGAATCTAATTATGCGGCTGCATTTTTCGCTTATATGCAAAGCAAAGGCGCATATACTTTGACAGATGTAACAGAACCTTTAATCCTTTCTTATTTTTATGATAGAGGAAAACAACTTCGGGGATATACTTGTCAAAAAAGTATTATTAGAGTACTACGTTCTTCTAAAGGGCTACTTTGCCGAAAAGAATGTGAATTCCTTTGCGATATAATGCCTCCATTAAAAAATGTACGAAAGAATTTTGCAATCCTCTCTGATGCTGAGACTGCTATAATAGCTTCTACATTGGAAAATGACAACTCCAATCTCACACTTCGCAATAAAGCTGTCATTTCTATTGCCATGTATACAGGTCTGCGTGGTAGTGATATTGCAAAAATGACGGTCAACACTATTGATTTCGAGCGTGATCTTATCACTCTTGAGCAGTCCAAAACACATCAGAAATTAGTTCTTCCATTAAGGGCTGTTGTGGGAAATGCAGTAATGGAATATCTAAAAAAGGAGAGACCGAAAGAAGTGAAAATTCAGAGATTATTCACGCACTTGTATGATCCGGAAAAACCGATAAGCCCGGATGTTATTGGGAAAATTGCCCGACGTTTCTTAAATAAGCTCGGAATTAGAAAAGGAGAATGCCAAAATGGTATCAGGCTTTTTCGTCGTTATCTGGCCACCAAACTTTTAAGAAATGGAGTTACTCCACGTTATATCAGCGAGATAATGGGACATATCTCGCCAGAGTCGCTCAGTCCATACATAGATGCTGATATTGTACATTTACGTGAATGCGGCATTGACATTTCGAAATATCCTGTCGGAGAGGAGGTGTTTGACGTATGATTGACTTAATTAAGCTTGAGTTCCTTTATCGAAAATATCGAAACGGGGTAAGAAACGATGGGAAGTCTTACAGATTTACTCGTTTAAAGACTTTCATTTCTTTTTGCACAAAAAGAGAATGCAATTATTTATCAAAAGACTTGATAGATGAATGGTGTATAAAGCACCCAACCGAAAGCATTAATTCTGCCAACCATCGAATTGCGGAATTACGGAATTTTATTGCATACTCTAACAAACAGCAATATACGGATATACCTTTACCATTGTTATTACCCGAAGCAAGGAAACAAAGAAAGGGAATACCTATGACAGAAATGCCCATTCAAAATTCTGTAGTTTCTGAAATGCTTGAAAAATATATTCTCTACTTGAAAACACTTGTTCCAAGGATATGTGACACTACACATAAGAATCTTATCCGTTTCAATAACTTTTGTGCCCGTGTTTACCCTGAAGCTAAAGAACTGACTGAAGATATCGTTAATTCCTGGTGCGACAGAAGACCTTTTGAGAAATGTAAATCAAGAAATACAAGAGTGCTTCCCGTGTCTCAATTCTTGAGGTATGCAATCAGTCATCACTGGACTAAAGTAAACGTTCCCCCTCCTTTACCCAGAGGTGGAAATAAGCCACGCATACCCCATATTTTCACAGAAGACGAACTTGCCAATTTTTTCAATGCGACAATATTGGTTCACAAGTCTGTTAATGTATCAGATTTCGATTTTAAGCTGAGAAGAATGCAAATACCTGTATTCTTCAGACTGTTGCTTAGTACAGGCATACGTACCAATGAAGCACGTTTACTTGACTGTGAAGACGTTGACCTTAAAAATGGAATTATTGATATCAGGCATACCAAAGGATGGGCGCAACATCGGGTAGCCCTACATCCTTCCATTTGGGAACTTCTCAAACGATACGACCATGCTGTAGAAAAGTTATTACCGAAGAGAAAAGTATTTTTTCCCACTTCGGATGGCAAGTATCACGATATGAAATGGCAGGGATATGCATTCAGTGAAATATGGCGGAGAATATCAAAGGCAGATGCCCGCCCATACGATTTTCGTTCCAATTATGCAGTCAAAAATATAAACCGTTGGAATTATGATGGTACAGAATGGTTTGATAAACTTCTCGTTCTGGGACGCAGCATGGGTCATAAAACTCTGCAAAGTACTTGCTATTACTATCAATTGGCACCAATGTTTCCTAATATGTTGGAGACACTTTCCGGCCCTTATCTACATGACATTTTACCTAATCTTGAAGATTTTTACAATGATTAAACTTAAATCTGAATCAACCGTTATATCCCAAACCATAAATGAATGGTTTACAAGTTATCTTCCTATCGCAAGAGGATGTAGCAACCATACACAACGTTCTTATTTTACGGCTTTATCGCAATATATGCAGTTCTTACAAGAAGAAAAAAAAGTCACTCCCAACACTCTCTCAGCAGAATCTTATTCCGAACGCAATCTTAATGACTGGTTGCTATGGCTAAAGAAAACCCGTAAGTGCAGTAATTCAACATGCAATGACCGTTTGTCTGGGGTAAAAAGCTTCATTAAATTTTTAAGCATAAAAGATATAAGATTTAATGCTGTATATATATCTTCAAAAGAAATAAAGCCTATGCGTACGGTCAAAGTGGTTCATGAAGAAATTACACAAAAGGCTATCAAATCCCTTTTTAGTACCATCCGAACAGATACCCGAACAGGAAAGAGAGACTTGGCAATCTTTTATCTTATGTATAGCATAGGCGCACGTATAGACGAAATTCTATCCGTCAAAATATGTGATTTACATCTTCATGAATATCCTAATCCAAATTATTTGACGATTATAGGCAAAGGGTATAAATGCAGGACACCTCCCATATTGAAGGACGTGAGCAAAATTCTTTTACGATATATAGAGGTATTCCATAACAATGATTTTGATTCTCATAGTTATTTATTCTATTCTGTTTATGGCGGAGAGAAGAAAAAAATGTCCCAGGAGGCTATCAATAAACGTTTGAAAATGTATGCGATTAAAGCAAATGAGATAGACAAATGCGTACCTCGCAATCTTCATTGCCATAGTCTTAGACACGCACGTGCCAGTCATTGGCTGGAACAAGGATTGAATATTGTTGCTATACAAAGGCTAATGGGACATGCGGATATAAGAACCACTATGCGGTATATCTTTGTTTCTGTTGAACAAAAGAATAAAGCTTTGGCTACTTTGGAAAGTAAATCAACTCTAAAACTTGAAAAGAAATGGAAGAAACTTCCCAAAGGACAATCTCTTTTGGAATATGTAGGGCTAAAGAAATAATTTAAGTGTAACAATAATTTGTCAAATATGCGGCTGAAGCCTTATACTTCAGTCGCATAAAAGAATAGAGGAGTAAAATAGAGTGAAGAGTATGTTTACTTACTGCTCTTCTTCCTATCAAATACAATGTACCCCATGAAATTATATATATAATAATCAATGGATTAATATATTTTATATAATAATTCGTTTACATACCTAGTTATTGTAAGTCGGAAAACAATAAATCATCATTGCCGTCAAAAACTAAAGCTTCTTTATTGTGCACCAATTCAACAGCAGCCATCGGATCAGTTATATCCAATGCTGCTATTTGAGTGTCATATGTAGTAATCATTTTTTCTTTCGCAACTTTTAACGTATCTCCATTCAAAAAACTTTTTAAACCTGCTATGGCACTATTTATAAAAGGTTCATGTTCACCTCTTACATTAAAGGTGTTGTTATAACCGACAAAAAAACGTAAATCATGAGTCTTTAAATGTAGATGAAGATTTTGAGCGCAAGAACAAGCAATACTATAAAGACCTTTGTTCTTGAAATTGTAGTTGGTTGTATGTATTGAAACAACAGCGTCTTCATCCTCATTGTAAATTCCATTGGCATCACCATGACCGGCAAAAAAACAAAGTTGGTGTTCAGGCATGACACCAATAACATTCTGTTCACTCAAATTTGGAGGGTAAACAGAAGAGTATTCAATACTATTATCAGCACATATTTGTTTAGCCTCGTCCGCACATGATTCTAAGAAATCATGAAGTACGGTGGTAGAATCGTTATTACATGCTATCAATATTTTGCCCATATTTATTTTTTAGAACGATTTAGTTGATAGATATAATACTCATTAAGCTTTTGCTCAAAAGATTTGCCTATAGGCGTTTGTTGTCTCAACTCAACAAGGATGTCAGCCCAAGTAAATGTTTTACCACTGGAGACTTCGCTAAAGGCTTCTTTGTTGTTATCTTCTGGATGACGGAGAAGCCATTGCTCAAGGACGCAGTCGAATTTTGTACTCCACTGAGAACGAACTCTGTCAATGATGGAAATGACAGTGTCAAAGTCATCATTGCTCCTGTCCAAATAGAAGAAATTCTCCTCGTTCATCATTTCAACGATGGATTCAAGAGGAATATCAGTCCTTAACTGGTTGGCCGACATTATCACAATATAAAGCAAAGATGTTTTTTGGCGAATCTCCTTCAACAAATCAATGCCTTTTTTGTGGTGACCACTGAAATTCCAGTCAATGAATACTATCATTTTGCTATTCAAATTCTCCAACACGTATTCCAAACCTTTGTCTGGATTTTGAAAAACATGGTTACAGTCAGCATCTTTGTAATGCTTTCTTATATTTTGAACAAACGGCTCTTTCTCCGACATATTATCGTCAATAAAGACTATCTTAAAATCCATAATTATTTACTTTTTAAAAGGTATTGTTATTTTTATTGTCGTTCCTATTTCACCAAATTCACTGTCAACGACAGCGACAGAGCCTCCAAGAGACTGAACACGAGTTTTCACAATATACAATCCAATGCCAGCACCTCCTTGCAACTCGGTCGTTGTATAATACAACGCAAAAATTTGTTCATGGTCTTCTTGAGGAATACCTATGCCTGTGTCTGAAACAAGTATCTCTAACATATCGTTTTGAACCTCGTAAGAGCAACGAATCACTTTTGGTTTTGACTTGGCCATTGCTTTCACGGAATTGTCTATTAGGTTCTGCAGAATATCTCTAAAAAATTGTCGATTTGCATTCAGAACTATCTTATCGGGGAAATCTGTCTGTAAGGATATCCCTTCACGTGAGAAGACATCATCGTATTCACCCAATATTTCCTCAAACGTAGTTTTTAAATCAACTTCCTCAGGAGTCAAGTTCGATTGTGAATAACTGAGCATATAGTTTATCACACGGTTGAGTACTTTGAAGCGTTCATACATCTCTTTAGAATAGAGTATGAATAATTCTTCTTCTTCAGGATCGGGATAATATCGATAGAAGAACTCCACCCTATCACGTATCTGATTAAGTGTGGTACGAACAGCATGAGTGATATTAATCGCAAACTGTTGTAGGGACATAATACTCATATAGATGTTCTCCTTACGAGTAAAATCCTCTAAAGCTTTTTTTTGTTCGCTAATAGCCGTCTTTACACTACGACCTGTCTTACGAACTTGTTTGATAAGAGGCTCTACAGTCTGCTTCAATTCTGGTTTTTGGGCGACTATATCATTGAAGGCTTCTACCAAAGAACTGATGTCATCTGATGCAGCTTTTAGACCTTCCTGAGCATTGTCTCGTTTTGCTTGACGCATTTCCACCTTGTAATCTTGAAGAGCATTAAGTTGAGTGATGATGAATTTCTTCATCTCTCGATACTCGTCATTGTCCACAAAGTCTTGGCGATTGGTCGCATCTATTATTTGAGGATTTCCATTTTTGGTGATGTCAATGACCCCCAAAAACTCACGTGTGCTTATTCTATTGAATATATCTTGATATACTCTTTTATCAATTCCTAAAATATCACGTTTCAAATCTTGAATTTCGTTAGTTTCTGCAAAAGGCGTGGCAATGATACCATCACGATAGACCTTAAATCCATCTATAGGGTCATTAGGAAAGGCTTTTCGGTAGTTTCTACGAGCTGGCTCGTCAAAGAAGAAAATCTTCATCCTTATTCCTCCAAAAGATTTAAGTGGGATAAGATGATAATTAAAAGAACTCTTTTCCTTATCGTAGAAAATACTTTGCTGAAGCTTTTTAGTCTCGTCAAAGTCTATACTTAGAGAAATGGTCGCATTATTAAAGTCATCCAACGTTCTAATAGACTCTTGGTCTATATCAAATTCAGGTGAAATTACCCGTACTTTGAATGGGTAACTCAAATTTGCAAATGGTGAGACAATTTTTGAAATTTCACGCATTAAATGCTCAATTTCTTTCTTAGTCCAAGGCTCTCTGATAGAAGTGATTATCAATTTCGTTCCTGATACATCTGGATTTTCAGCATCATTATACGTATAGACATTCTCCATATCAGTAAATAGACGAATATCTGCCTCTTTTTCGGTTTCAGTGTAATAAGCAGTCCAGTCAATATCTACCTTTAGCCACTTTTCTTCCCCTTCCTTTTTAGTGATAACGGAAACCTTATCTCCTAGCTTATCTACAGCAAAACGTCCTATACCTTTTTCTCCAACACATTTTCTATTGAAAGGTTTAGGTGAATATGGACGAGCGCGTTTACTTGAAGTCCCAATAACCATCCATTTGTCCCGAATATCTTCAAACGACATTCCATATCCGTCATCTTCTACTCGAATAACTGCCTGTTTTTTTCCTGCTCCAACATTTTCAAAAATGACA
Organism: Hoylesella timonensis S9-PR14; assembly: GCF_000762405.1. Lineage (GTDB taxonomy): Bacteria > Bacteroidota > Bacteroidia > Bacteroidales > Bacteroidaceae > Prevotella > Prevotella timonensis_A. The sequence continues at coordinate 7,109 of NZ_JRPQ01000005.1, forward strand.
TTTACATTTTGGGCATTTGCATCGTAACAGTTTTTTACCAATTCGAACAAAGCGGTAACCCGATCTGTTATCAAATCGCGTCCGATTAATCGAAATGTACTGACGTCAAATCGCCATTTTAGTTTATGATTGTCGTCCATATTATTTGTGGGTTCTAACATGTTGTTTTATACTCTCTGCAATTACTTCGCCTAATCTTGGGGGAACAGCATTTCCTATATAACGTGAAGCTTTAACTAAAGATACTTCTTGCTCATTAGGAAAGAATTTATATTTTATCGGAAAAGTCTGGAACAACGCAGCTTCACGTGCTGAAATAGCCCTGTTCTGAACAGGATGTCCAAAACGCCCGTTACCTATACCTGTACAAAGTGTGGTCATCGTTGGAGCAGGTTCTTCCCAAGTCATGCGCCCATAAACACTACCAAAACTCTTACCGCCTTTTTTCTTATGGCAATTTAACATAAGCTCCTCTGGCCAATCTCTCCAGCTTCCACCATATGGCGTAGCCTCAATTCTTCTCATATTCAATGCAGACAAGGCCCGGCAGCGATGCAACTTGTCAGTAGGACATTCTTCACCAGCTTGAAGAGGGGGAAGGTTACGGATTACATCGCCAACGGTCACGTAATTATCTTTTTGATGTGTTGGAGAAATCAATTCAATCTCACCTAATTTCGAGGCTAACAATACTAATCGCTTACGTGTCTGTGGTATGCCATAATCGGGACAATAAACCACATGATAGGAGACATAATATCCTTCTGCCTCAAGTGTATTAACAAAGTCTCCTAATACTGATTGAAGTTTAAATGAAACTATGGCTGGAACATTCTCCATTGTAACGATGTCTGGTTGCACATCTTTAACAAGACGTCCAAATTCATAAAGAAGATTGTATTTTTTTTTATCTTTATTCTTGTTTTTAAATGCGTATGACGAAAAAGGCTGACAAGGAGCGCAACCAGCCAAAACCTTTATTGATTTCTTGGAATAGAAGTGTATTATGTCCTCTTTTTGCACTGTCCTAATGTCCTTGAAAATAAACTTTGCTTCATTATTGGTTTCATATGCATACAAACAAGTCCAATCCAAATCAAAACCGGCTTTTATCTTGAGACCTTTTGACTTCATTCCATAACTCAGTCCGCCTATTCCGCAAAATAGGTCAACCACCTCTATTGAAGGTAGTTTCCCGCGTCGTTTATGTGTTTTACTTTTAGGCATATCTATTCTGTGATAAGTTCTCGTTTTTCACATCCTAGCAAATCGGCAATCTTAGCTAATGTCTGTAAGTCCGGCTGGTGCATATTGGTACACCACTTACTTACTGTAACAGTTGATACGCTCAATTGTTCTGCCAGCCATTTGCTTGTTCTCTGTTTCTCCACAAGAACCACTTTAAGCCGATTAAGAGGTCTTACATTCATCTTTATTTAATTAAAATCAAATGCAAATATAATAAAAACAGACAATATTACCAAATGCTTTATAGAAATGTATCCAAAAAGGTATAGAAAAATATCATAACTATGAAATTATTTATATGCTATATTTCAATCATTTGCAATATAAAGTTAGGATAATATCAAGGTTAGGATAATGATG
>NZ_JRPQ01000006.1 GCF_000762405.1 Hoylesella timonensis S9-PR14
GTTGGTTGTTTTCACGCGAGTTATGAGAGGCACTTTGTAAAGAAAATTCAGCATTAATTATCATTCAATCCTGCGTGTTGTCAATCTTACTAAATGCTGTTTTATGGCTGCTTTTCGTTGGAAAAATCTCAGTCTACAATGATAGAGCTGTGGCTGATTCTTATCATAAGATAAACGTTACCTTTATCTCTATCTTACGGAAGATGAACAAATGTAGCATGATAAAGATTCGATACGAAAGGAGTAGCTACAAGGAGAAATACATTTACAAATATGTTAAAATCGAAGAAAAAGCTATAATTATGGTTATTATTTGCATTATTATGGCTAAGAATTGATTGCATTTACAGATTTATCAGTAACTTTGTAATGATTACAAACGAGATAAGTCGTTTGTTCATTACATTACATAATATTAAAATAAAAACAATAAAAATGGAAACAATTATCAACGCACAAGTACCTGAGTTTAAGGTTCAGGCATTCCAAAAAGGAGAGTTTAAGACAGTTTCAAACGAAGATATCAAGGGCAAATGGGCAATCTTCTTCTTCTACCCAGCCGATTTTACCTTTGTATGTCCTACAGAGTTGGTTGACTTAGCAGGCAAATACGAAGAATTAAAGAAGATGGGCGTAGAGGTATTCTCTGTTAGCTGCGATACCCACTTTGTACACAAAGCATGGTACGACACATCTGACAGCATTAAGAAGATTAACTACACCATGCTTGCCGACCCATTGGCAGTATTGGCAAAGGGCTTTGGCGTTTACAAAGAAGACGAAGGTGTAGCTTATCGCGGTACTTTCTTGGTAGATCCAGAGGGCAAGATTAAGATTGCAGAGATTCAAGACAACAGCATTGGTCGCAATGCAGACGAGTTGGTACGTAAGGTATCAGCAGCACAGTTCGTAGAATCTCATCCCGGTGAAGTTTGTCCAGCAAAGTGGAAGCAGGGCGAAGAGACATTGAAGCCAAGTATCGACTTGGTAGGAAAACTATAAAAAGAAACAAGAACCAAACTTGACTGGTAGCTGAAAGAAAATACCTACGAACCAAGTATCGTTATTGTTTTCTCCAGCTACCTTTTTTATTCCTTTTGCATTTCTGCAAGAAACGCAAAGAAAAACGAACTACCCTCACATAATAAGTTATATCACAATGTTAGATACAACCATCCTACAACAGGTTAAAGATGTCTTCAAAGACTTAACCCATCAATATACCTTCAAAGTAACTGCGCATCCGCAACATGAAAAAGCCACAGAACTAAAAGAATTTATTAACGACTTTGTCTCGACATCCCAGCTTTTTAAGGCACAATTTGTGGAGACCGATGACATGACAATACAGTTCTCTCTGCTGAAAGACAATGAAGAAACAGGCGTTATATTTCGTGGCATACCCAACGGTCACGAATTTACGTCACTTCTATTGGCTGTCTTAAATGCCGATGGCAAGGGCAAAAACCTGCCCGATGATGCGATTAGCAAGCGCATCCAGCGTCTCAAAGGAAACATCAAACTGCAAACATACGTCTCGTTAACCTGCACCAACTGCCCCGACATCGTACAGGCGTTGAACGTCATGGCGCTAATCAGCCCAAAAATTACGCACGAAATGATAGATGGCGCCTTGTTTCAAGACGAGGTAGAGCGCTTGAATATTCAAGCTGTGCCAACGGTATATGCCAACGGAGAATTGTTGCACATTGGACGAGGCAGCTTAGGAGAGCTGCTCACCAAATTAGAAGACATGATTGGTAGCGAAGAGGATGAGAACGAAGAACCTGTGGAACGCCATTACGATGTTGTAGTTGTGGGAGGTGGCCCTGCTGGAGCGTCGGCAGCTATTTATTCTGCACGTAAGGGTTTGCGTGTAGCTATCATTGCAAATAACATCGGTGGGCAGATGAAAGATACGGTTGGCATAGAAAACTTTATCTCTGTTCCCAAGACAACGGGAGCGAAGATGGCTGACAACCTCCTTACCCACCTCAAGGAATATTCTATTGATGTGTTTGACAACAGAAGGGTTGACAAGGCATTTTTCGACGAAGAACTAAAGAAGGTACACGTAAAAGGCGGTGAAATATTTATCTCACCTGCGGTTATCATTGCCACTGGCGCAAGTTGGAGAAAGCTCAATGTACAAGACGAAGCTAAATATATGGGGCATGGCGTACACTTCTGTCCCCACTGCGACGGTCCTTTTTATAAGGACAAGCATGTGGCAGTGGTCGGAGGAGGTAACTCTGGCGTAGAAGCGGCTATCGATTTGGCAGGCATCTGCAAACAGGTAACCTTGCTTGAATTTGGTGAGACCCTACGAGCTGACACCGTTTTACAAGAAAAAGCGAAGAGTTTAGATAACGTGGAAATATTCACCATGGCACAAACTACGGCTATTGTGGGCGACGGACAGAAAGTAACAGCCATTCGCGTGAAGAACCGCAACGATGATGAAGAGCGTGATATTGCGGTAGACGGTATCTTTGTACAGATAGGATTGGCTGCCAATGCCGACCCTTTCCGTGAGGCACTTCCGTTGAATCAGCGTCACGAGATAGAGGTGGACAACTATTGTAGGACTACCGTGCCTGGTGTTTATGCCGCTGGTGACGTGACCAACGTGCCTTACAAACAAATCATGATTGCCATGGGTGAAGGCGCCAAGGCAGCCCTTTCAGCCTTTGACGACAGGATTAGGGGCGTAATATGACGGCTTATTCAATATTTCGTGATAGAACTTCAATATCATGCTCTGTTGCATGATTATGGAAAAACTAAAAAAGAAATCTATTTATTTTTATGTGTTTATTACACAAAGGCTTCAGTAGTAAACACTATTAACTAAATTGTATCACTATAAAAAAACAAAAGAAACATGAAAAATTTAATGATTACAGGATTAAACGAGAACAAAGTTAACGGAGTGGTTAAGGGATTAAATCAATTGCTTGCCGATTTGCATGTTTACTATATGAACTTACGAGGCTTACATTGGAATGTGCAAGGCAAGGGCTTCTTTCAGCTTCATGCAGAATATGAGAAGCAATACAACGATACGGCTGAAAAGATTGACAGCGTTGCAGAACGTTTGCTGCAATTAGACAGTAAACCAGAAAATCGCTTCAGCGAACTGCTAAAAGCGGCTTCTTTGCAAGAGGAGAACGACAAGGTTACCGATACTGATGGTATGCAACTAATTTTAGACACATTAAAAGTGCTAATTGCTCAAGAACGTGCTGTTATTGCAGCAGCCGAAGAAGCAAACGATGAAGTAACTATTGCCTTAATGGACGATTTCTTGGTAGGTCAGGAAAAAGCAGTTTGGATGGTAAATGCTTACTTAGCATAACCGCATTGACAAACAAAAACACTAAAAGAGAAGACTATAAATTATCACCATAAATACATAGCAACAAATATAATTTATGTTTGTCATCTTTTGACTTCTTTTTTTTATATAAAATAAGCCAAAATAGACAAGGTGAATAGATAGAACTCATCTACTTATAGCGAACAATTTAAAGAAGAGCAGTAAAACCATAAAAAGGTTGTTACCGCTCTTCTATTGCTTTTATTTAATAACACTTCACAAATCAAGCATTTCCGCAATACGCTAACGGTTTATTCCATAAAGGGTACAGCATGCAAAACGACTTCCATTAACATGCTTCTAAAAGGAGTTAAGAACCTTATCACAGAACTCCTTTTTATTATTTATTTTTTCGCCTTTATTTATTTAGAGATATCGCAACAAACTTCCCATCACAATAAATATACCCTTTTTCATTGCCACGAATAGCCTCAAAATAAGGATATTCATCTCGCAAGGAAATATCATCATACTCAAAAGGAGCGACAATGGTATCCTTTCCATCGGGAAGTATCAGTCCCATCTTGCCCTCTTTTTGCACAATTACAGGCATAGTCATGAGGTCATCGACATAAACATAACAAGTACGGACAAAGTCGTATATGGGGTGAACCATGATTTCTCCCTGATAATTCTTGAGACCAAACTTGCCTTGCTCCTCAATTACCTCATGATACCGAATGTATTTATTCTTCACACGCTCCAAATAAAACGCCATTTTACGTTCATCATGCATCAACGTGAGCAGATAACTGAATGTATCACAGTAATTAGCCATGGCACGTGCCACCACTATTTGCCAGTCTAACCCGCTCAACACCTTTCGATTTAAGTCGATATAACGAGCAATGGCTTCTTCTTTTTGCGGAATAGTCAGCGTAGACAAATTTGCTTCAAACTTTTCCATCATGGTCTTTGAGCCAGACATTGCCTTGATGTAGCGGTGTATCTGACGTGACATCTCATCACAAACGAACTTATCTATTTGTCGCAACTCAATGCTGTCTACGTATTTATCTGATAAATTATCTTGCGTTATCTTTTCCATAGTTTACTCTCCTTTCGGTTCAAAGATACTCAAAAAAAATAAATTGTACCACGAATGTCATATTATTTTGGCTTTTTTGTTCAGATTATCATTAACTTTGCAATCTATAAAAGTGAACATTTAACAAGCCCCATTCTGAAAAATGGTATATGTTCATTGAACAATAACTCATATTATCAAAGTTATGAAGAAAATATTAATCAGTTGTGTTTTATGTGTATGTGCCTTGATTAGTCAGGCACAAGTAGAAAGACCCAAATTAGTTATCGGGTTAGCAGTAGACCAAATGCGATGGGACTACCTCTATTATTATTACAATGAATTTGGAGAAGGCGGCTTCAAAAGACTTCTCAACGAAGGTTTCAGCTGTGAGAAAACGCTTATCAACTACACACCAACGGTCACAGCTATTGGACATACAAGCATTTATACAGGAAGTGTTCCCGCACTTCACGGTATTGCAGGCAACAATTTCAGACTGAATGGACAACCCGTATATTGTTGTTTTGATAAAAATGTAAAGAGTGTGGGAAGCAATAATAGTGCAGGACAGATGTCACCTCATAATCTACTTGCCACAACGATAGGCGACCAGCTAAGGATTGCCACCAACTATCAATCAAAAGTGATTGGCGTAGCATTAAAAGATCGCGCTGCAATACTTCCAGCAGGGCACGCTGCGAATGCTGCCTATTGGTGGGACAAGAAAGCGGGACACTTTGTTACAAGCTCGTTTTATATGGACAAGTTGCCTCAATGGGTGACCAAATTCAACAAAGACAATCAGACAGAACCAGGATTCGATATGCTTGCCAACACAAAAGGCATTACCATGACCTTTAAGATGGCAGAAGCTGCACTCCAGAACGAACAGCTTGGCAAGGGAAATACGACGGATATGTTATGCGTTAGTGTGTCACCAACGGATATTATCAGTCATATTTATGGCACTCGACGACCTGAAGTAAAGGCTGCTTATTTGCAATTAGACAAAGAATTGGCACAATTTCTAAAGACATTAGATGCACAAGTTGGTCGTGGCAACTATCTTCTTTTCTTATCTGCTGACCATGGTGGTGCTCACAACCCTAATGAGATGAAGGCTCAACGCATACCAGCAGGTGGATACGATGCAAAAGCTACCATGAATAAGCTAAACACTCATTTGCAACAAAAGTTTGGTGTAGACAGTTTATTTAATTGGTTTTACGCTTATTCCCTGCACATTAACCAAGGAGCTATAGCAAAAGCAAATCTTCAAATTGACAAAGTTAAGCAGGAAGCTGTCAACTTTTTAAGCAAAGATCCACAATTCGCATTTGTGGTAGATATGCAAAATTTGAATGCGACCACTTTGCCTTCCAAACTAAAAGAACAATTAGCAAACGGTTATAACCTTCATCGTAGCGGAGACATTCAAGTTGTTTGCAATCCAAACGTAGTGGATGCTAAGGTAAATGAGAAGTACATTGGCACCACGCACAGCGCTTGGAATCCATACGATGCACACATTCCTCTCATCTTTATGGGCTGGAAAATTGAGCATGGACAAACAGCAAAGACTACACACATTGTAGATATAGCACCAACAGTCTGCTCCATGCTCCACATACAAGAGCCGAATGCTTGCATTGGAGAGACGATTGAGGAAGTTGCTGACAATGATTAAAGCTTTGGAAAGGAAAACTTTGCGTTACATAGAACGCCACATTAGCACCATTATAGCAAAAGGCTTGATAAGGAATTCCTTGTCAAGCCTTTTGCTATAAGTTTTTATCTCTCCACGAAGGGAAAAGGGATTGAGAACAAAGGTAGGGTTAGTACCTGAAAGAACTACCACCTAAAAACTCCCGAATAAGACTTGTAGGTGGCAAATCTCTGTGAGAAATCGGCTTAATGTACGCTAAGAATTTCCGCAATCTGTAAGCCTCCGCATATTCTTCGCAATTCTCTGGCACTTGTTCTAACAATGGGACAGCTTGCGATTTGATGACGGCAAGCTCGTAAAGCATGGCAGTATTAAACATGATGTCCGCATTTTCCTGATAAGGGAATATCCACTTTGTCTCTCCAGCTCTTACACTTGGCCATCGTTTAATGGTCTCTTGCGCACTCACGCCACGATATTTATTATCCCGAATGATACGCCTCAACAACCGATTATCTGTGGTTGGAATATAATTATGGTCATCCAAAAGAATCGTTGTCAATGCAGATATATATACTTTAAACTTCTGCTTGTCGGGTATTTGAGCGGTCAATTCAGGATTCAAAGCATGAATTCCCTCAACCACCAATACTTGCCGCTCTTCCAAACGCATCTTCTTTCCACTCCTTTCGCTTTTTCCTGTCAGGAAATTATATTTGGGTAATTCCACTTCGTCTCCACGGAAAAGCGCACTAAACTGCTCGTTGATGAGTTGAAGATCCAAAGCATAGAGGCTTTCATAATCAAAGTCTCCATTGCTGTCTAACGGTGTTCGATGACGATCTACAAAGTAGTCGTCAAGTGAAATCTGCACAGGACGAATGCCATTGGCTAACAATTGGATGCTCAATCGCTTGCAGAATGTTGTCTTCCCCGAAGAAGAAGGACCAGCGATGAGAACCATTCGAACATCTGGATGCATGGCAATGCTATCGGCTATCTGTGAGATTTTCTTTTCCTGAAGTGCCTCACTGATGTTTATCATATCGGTAGCATGCCCCTGCTGCACTGCTTCGTTAAAATCGCCTACGGTACTTACCCCTAATATGTGCTGTCTGCGATGCTGCTCCAAGAATACTTCAAACATTTTGTCTTGTCGTATCAATTCGCCTAACTTCGCTGGATTTTCTTTAGAAGGAATACGCAGCAACAGTCCTTCGTAATATTTTTCCAATCCAAAGAGATAAATATCTCCCGTGTTAGGCAATAAAGAACCATAATAATAGTCCACATAATCATCAATCTGATGATATACTGTGTACAACGAACCGATGCTTCGCAACAGTTTCACCTTAGCTTCATCCCCCTTGCTTTCAAACATCTTTATTGCCTCTTCCGTAGGACCTTGATAGCGCACTATAGGGATTTTAGCATCAATAATCTGTTGCATACGCTCACGTATACGTACAGCATCCTCCTCACTCACCTCATGTCCTATCTTTAGGTTAATGTAATAACCATTCGATACAGGGATATCAATCACTACTTCCGACCCTGCATACAAGTCGTGTACAGCCTTACAAAGTATAAAAAACAAAGTTCGCGTATAGTTACGCTGTGCAGAACTATTGTACATATCCAAAAACTCAACGTCCTTGTTATGATATAGACACAAGTTCATCCCGCAAACTTTATTATTCACCCTTGCACAGATGGGTCCGAAAGGCATTTCTAATTTAAATTCATCAAAAACTTCAGAAAGTGTGCTTCCAATAGCTACGTCTTTAATTTTTTTATTATTTTTGCAACGTATATGCAGCATCTGTTTCATTTGGTCTACTGATTTAAGTTCGTGAAAGTTATACGATGTAAAGTTAATCATTTTTCTCGAAGTACAAAAATATATCGCATTACAATACAATTATGATGACAACAAGTGAGTACTTAGCTATTTTTTTTAAGATTATTGGTTCTCTATCCTTGCTGATTTATGGCATGAAAGTCATGAGTGAAGCATTACAAAAAATGGCGGGCGCACAGTTACGTCACATCTTAGGAGCCATGACCACCAATCGATTCACAGGAATGCTCACTGGAACATTCATTACCTGTGCCGTGCAGTCGTCTTCGGCTACCACGGTCATGACGGTTTCGTTTGTAAATGCAGGCTTGCTCACCTTGGCACAAGCTATATCGGTCATCATGGGTGCGAATATTGGTACCACGCTCACCGCATGGATTATGTCGTTGGGCTACTCCGTAGACTTGACAAGTTTTGTATTTCCTGCTTTTTTGGTCGGCATTATCCTCATCTACAGCCGCAAGATGCGCTATATAGGAGATTTCCTCTTTGGACTTTCCTTCATGTTTTTCAGTCTTGTACTACTTAGTGTTGCTGGAAAAGAACTACAATTAGAGAACAATCCTGCAATCATTGATTTCTTCAAGTCATTTGATGTAGATTCATATCTTACCATTCTTTCCTTTTTATTGATTGGTACTGTTATTACTTGTATCGTCCAATCTTCGGCAGCAGTCATGGCGATTACCATCTTATTATGCTCTACTGGTGTGCTACCGATTTATCTCGGAATAGCCTTGGTAATGGGCGAAAACATTGGTACTACAGCCACTGCCAACCTTGCAGCCTTAGGGGCAAACACACAAGCTCGGCGTACTGCCTTGGCACATTTGGTGTTTAATGTCATCGGAGTGATTTGGGTACTTTGTATTTTCTATCCTTTTGTAAATGGTGTTTGCGATCTTGTCCATTACGATCCTGCCAATCATGTTCTGACACAAGAGCAATTAGCTGTGAAACTTCCTATTGTATTGGCTGCTTTTCACACCTCTTTTAATGTATTGAACACCGCTGTTCTCATCTGGTTCATTCCACAAATTGAGAAATTAGTATGTGCGATGATTAAACCAAACAAAAAAGATGATGAAGAAGACTTCCGCCTACGCTTTATTCAGATGGGCATTATGAAGACTCCAGAGCTTTCTGTTTTGGAAGCACACAAAGAGATTCAGTCCTTTGCCGAACGTATCCAGCGCATGTTCAACATGGTCAGAGAGTTGTTAGGAATAGAGGATGAAAACAAGTTTGCAAAACTTTTTGACAGAATAGAGAAGTACGAAGGCATTAGTGACAACATGGAAATAGAGATTGCCAACTATTTAGATCAGATTGGAACGGCACATCTCAGCGATGACACCAAGTTGAAAATCCGCTCCATGCTGCGACAAATTACCGAGATAGAAAGCATTGGGGACAGTTGTTACAATATTGCTCGTTCATTGAAACGTAAACGTGCAGGTAAAGAAGAGTTCACGGAGAAACAATATGAGCAGATGCATCAGATGTTTGAGTTGACAGATGACGCACTTACTCAAATGAATGTGATGCTATCTGGGCGCAAATCTAACCTTGACGTCAATCGCTCTTTCAATATCGAAACCGAGATTAACAACTATCGCAATCAACTCAAAACTAAAAATATCACAGATATCAACAACCACCTATACACTTATGCTATTGGTACTATCTACATGGATATTATCCAAGAGTGCGAAAAACTCGGTGACTATGTAGTGAACGTGGTTGAAGCGCGCATGGGTATTCGCCAGCACAATGTGTAGTGGTTCAAGGCACCTTAGCTGTCGAACACTCGTAAAACCAAAAACTACGAGTTGAAAGTGAAACTTTAATCCTTGATTTCTCCCATCTCCGCCCATATTTTCAAAAAGCGTTGATGGTCAACTTTCTTTTCACAATTCACTTTCACACCAGCGTCTTCCAGCCATGCATAAGCCTCTTGACTCATCACATCGGCATAGACTTCTACCACGCCTCCTTCGGTCATGGCACGTGCGGCTGTTTTACCTACCGCCTTTACAGCTATCTTAGATTTTAAGAGAGATTCGGGTGCTTCGTTCAAAAGGTGGTAGAGCGTCCGAACGCCACGCCCCTTAAAAATGCGAATATTCCCCTCGTGTAGCAACACCATGGAGCAATCCTCGGTGTGTAACATATCAATTAATTCACTCATCATAAGCATTCCTCCTTCTATTGATTGAACTCTTGAGTCGTGTAATGAAGTTTGTTTATCTGCATCATTATGATGTCTATCGCAAATATACTAATTATTTTGGAGATCATCAAACTTTTCACCGTTATTTAACAGACTGTTTTGGTAAGGAAAACAGTCTGTTTTGCGCTCCAAAATAGACTGTTTTACCGAACTCATCCATATCTTTAAGCAGACGAGAGGATGCTAACAGATTGTACACTCCATGGTTTGTCTCACTTCCACTCGCCCACAGGACGCAACTAATCCAATATTCGAAGCAAGTCTTTCATCCCTTCGCTCGCCCCTTTTTGAATGTGTTCGAGGCGTGCAATACCACTGGTTCCGACATGATCGGGGTCAATTAAATAAATTGGGCAGCCCGGTCTTGTATACCCCACCAATCCAGCAGCAGGATAAACATTAAGAGAGGTTCCTATGATTACAAAGATATCAGCCTGTTGAACATACTGTGCAGCTACAGAAATCATGGGCACACTCTCACCAAAGAAAACGATGAAAGGACGCAAAAGAGAACCGTCATCAGCTTTTGCACCGGGAGTAACCTCCGCATTTTCTTTCGTAAGTTCGCGAATGTAAGCCTCATTATAAGGCTCACGACTGGAGCAGACCTTTGTCAACTCACCATGTAGATGAACAACACGTGACGAACCAGCTCGTTCATGCAGATTGTCGACATTCTGTGTGATGACAGTTACATCATACTTCTCTTCCAACTGCTGTATCAGTCGATGCCCTTCGTTGGGCTGAGCATCATACAGTTTTTTACGAAGCATGTTATAAAAGTTAGTTACCAGCGTAGGGTTGGCTTCCCAACCTTCATGAGATGCCACCTGCTCTACTGGATAATTCTCCCAAAGTCCATCACTGCCTCGAAAGGTCTTAAACCCACTTTCCACTGACATTCCAGCGCCTGTTAAGAACACTATCTTTTTCATGATTATATTGTTGTCTATAAATTTATTTTCCTAAAAGTAGACATGATTGTGCCATTTCATCATCATAAAAGTAAACCGACCGAATACAAACAAGTTCACTTAGTTTGTTGAGGTGCAGTTTAATTTTTACAAAAATAGTATTTTTTTGATAAATAAATCCCGTCTATGATAGTTTTTTGTTATCTTTGTCCCTGTTTTAAAACAATACATACCAACTATAATTAATTGAATATGGACAAAGTAAGTTACGCTTTGGGACTCGGTATCGGTCAACAGTTATCTGATATGGGTGCCAAGGGGCTTAATATAGACGATTTTTCACAAGCCATTAAGGATGTAATCGCAGGTACGAAACCACAAATTAGCAATGAGGAAGCACAATCCTTGGTACAAACTTTCTTCCAAGAACAAGAGACCAAGCAGCGTGCGGCTGCCGCAGAAAAAGGAAAAGTAGCTATGGCAGAAGGACAAAACTTCCTTAACGAAAATGCAAAAAAAGAAGGAGTGATTACTTTACCTTCAGGCTTACAATATCAAGTGCTTTCAGAAGGTACTGGTAAAAAACCTAAAGCCACCGACCAAGTGAAATGTCATTACGAAGGAATGTTGGTAGACGGAACTCTTTTTGACAGTAGCATTCAGCGTGGAGAGCCAGCTACATTTGGACTAAACCAAGTCATTGCAGGTTGGACAGAAGGCTTACAACTGATGAAAGAAGGTGCCAAATACCGCTTCTTCATTCCCTACCACTTAGGTTATGGCGAGCATGGTGCAGGTTCTTCTATACCTCCTTTCGCAACACTCATATTTGACGTAGAACTCATCGAAGTAATTTAATAAAACTATAAACAATGAAAAAACTGACTTTTGTAGCCGCTTTGGCTATTGCTGCTGCAACATTTACAGGTTGCGGCAATTCAACTCCTAAAGCAGATCTAAAGACCGATATTGACACCTTGAGCTATGCCATGGGTATGTCACAGACACAAGGTCTGAAAGATTTCTTGGTAGCTCGTATGAACATCGATACCACTTATATGGATCAGTTCATCAAAGGCTTAAACGAGGGTGCTAATGCAGGCGATGATAAAGCTCGCGCTGCTTATTATGCAGGTATCCAAATTGGACAACAGATTAGCAACCAAATGATTACTGGTATCAATCAAGAAGTATTTGGCAGCGACTCTACCAAGAGTATCTCCTTGAAAAACTTCATGGCTGGTTTCATTACAGGGACAACAGGCAAGAAAGGTTTGATGACCATTGAACAGGCTGGCGAGACAGCTCAAAAGAAGATGGTTGCCATTCGCAGCAAGATGATGGAAAAAGAATACGGTCCCAACAAGGCAGCTGGTGAGAAATTCCTTGCTGCAAACAAGAATAAGAAAGATGTAAAGACCTTACCAAGCGGTGTACAGTACAAGGTTATCAAAGCTGGTAGCGGTGCAATGCCATCTGATACCTCTATGGTAAAGGTTCACTATGAAGGAAGAACCTTGGATGGGAAGGTGTTTGACAGCTCTTACAAGAGTGGAAACCCTGTGACCTTGCGTGCTAATCAGGTCATCAAAGGTTGGACAGATGCACTCGTTCACATGCCAGTAGGTTCTGTTTGGGAAGTGTATATCCCTCAAGACTTAGCTTACGGAGAGCGTGAACAGGGACAGATTAAGCCATTCTCTGTACTCATCTTTAAGATTGAATTACTAAGCATTGAAAAATAAGTTGCTGTTCGCAACATTATCACATTTACAAAGGCTCACCCTGTATGTGCTGGTTTCTGATACAAATAGGAAACAGAGCAATCCATATAAGGTGAGTCTTTCTTAATTCCACTATTAAATTATGAAGAAAATAATTCTCTTTTCGCTATGCTTCTTAGCCATTTCCATCAATTCATGGGGTACAACGGACAAAAAGAAGCATCAAAAAAAACAGACTAAAAGCACAGCACAAGCCATCTTAACCCCACAAGATTCGTTGAGCTTTGCTACAGGTATGGCAGCAACCAACGGACTACTTCCTTTTTTACAACACGAGTATGGAGTTGATGAAGCACACATGAACGAGTTCTTAACCGCTTTTCAAGAAGCATTAGAGCAGGTAGACACGCCTGAATTTAAGGCTCGTCATGCTGGTCAGGCCATTGCACGAATGGTAAAAAGCCGCATTCTTCCACAAACCACTGAAGCTTTCAAAGGAACTCCTGAAGAGATAAATACCAAAATCTTTGAACAAGGATTTATGGCAGGAATACAGAACGATACAACCATATACACTGTGAACCAAGCCTCTGAACTATTCCGTGAGCGTGCAACCGCTGCCAAAGAGGCTAAAGAGAAAGCTTATAAGGATGCGAACACAGCATGGTTGAAAAATAATTCGACACAACCAGGCGTCAAAACAACCCAAAGTGGATTGCAATATAAAATCATCACTGCGGGAACAGGAGAAGTGCCACAGAAAGAAGATAAAGTAACGGTGAAGTACGAAGGCAAGACCATTGACGGAAAGATATTTGATAGTTCTTACCAACGCAATCCACAAACCACCTCGTTTCGCTGCGATCAGGTGATTAAAGGCTGGACAGAAGCCCTCTCCATGATGCCAGTAGGAAGCAAATGGGAATTGTATATTCCACAAGAATTGGCATATGGCGCTCGTCAAGCAGGACAGATACAGCCATATTCCACTTTGATTTTCACGGTAGAACTTATCAGTGTGGAAAAAACAACAAAGCCCGAAAGTAAGAAATAACAGTCTTTATTCGTATTCGCAATACGCCCCAAAGGGTGCAACAACGCAGAATACAGACCATACGCATCAACCTATTGCCCAAAAATTATCAGTATTTTTGGCAATAGGTTTTTTACTTTTTACACCAATAATTCCTACTTAATTCTTCTCATCCACAGGTTATAATGAGCGGTAAGTGTTATTTTTATAGACCAATTGTTGATTTTTTCAATTAAAGTTCTTATTTTTGCTATCAGATTAACTTAAACATGACAATAAGAAATGGGAAAAGATTCAGAGAAAATTGATAATCTTGACAAGAAGATTTTAAGCATCTTGTCAAATAACGCACGCATGCCATTCAAAGATGTCGCAGCAGAATGTGGCGTTTCTCGTGCAGCTGTTCACCAACGTGTGCAACATCTCATAGAGAATGGAGTCATTACTGGTAGTAGTTTCAACGTAAATCCTAAGAGTTTAGGCTATTCCACATGCACCTATATTGGCCTCAATCTGGAACGTGGAAGCATGTACAAGAAGGTGGTTGAGCAACTCCAAGAAATTCCAGAGGTAGTAGAATGTCACTTTACTACAGGCTCTTACACGATGCTACTCAAGCTATATGCCCGCGACAACGAACAGCTGATGGACCTACTCAACAACCACATACAGACGATTGCAGGTGTAGTGAGTACCGAAACCTTGATTTCATTAGATCAAAGCATTAAACGTGAAGTTCCTGCTAACGTGGAAGAACTATGATAGATTTCGATCTTCGTGCTGATTTAGACCGTATTCATTCATCTTTTCCACCCGCGAAGCATCTTCCCATCATTGGCATTACCACCAATTATGCCGATGGTGATGCTTCTATACGTGAACGTTATTACCAGCAAGTAAGCGAGGCTGGAGGCACACCTGTGCTGATTCCACCGATAGAGAACATCGATGTAATGATCAATACCCTTGAAAATATCAATGCGTTGATATTTTCGGGCGGGGCTGACCACAACCCTTTGTGGTTGGGAAAGGAACCAGAAAAGGGATTGGGGCATATCAATGCCACCAGAGATTTAGCTGAATTGCGGCTTGCTGTGTTGGCTTATCACCGACAAATCCCTATGCTTGGCATTTGCAGAGGGATGCAAACGCTTGCCATTGCTTTGGGAGGAGAGGTGACACAAGACATCCATACGCAAATTAAACACGACCAGGATGCCGATAAAAACGAACCGACTCACAGCATTTCAATTGCAAAAAACAGCACGCTCTATCATATCTATCCATCTGAAAAGCTGTTTGTTAACTCCTTTCACCACCAAGCGGTAAACAATACGGGAGACAGATTTATTGCCACAGCTACTGCTCCAGACGGCATTATTGAAGCAATGGAGAGTACTGAATATAAGTCTATCTTGGGCGTTCAGTGGCATCCAGAATGGTTGGAAAAGGCAGGTCTTCCTCTTTTCGAATGGCTTGTCAAGCGTGCAACAGAATTTGCAGCTGCCAAAGCCCTACACCAACGCATCCTCACCCTCGATTCACACTGCGACACGCCCATGTTTTTTCCACAAGGTATCCACTTTGAGCAGCGTGACAGTCGTATCCTTGTAGACCTGCACAAAATGTCTGAAGGACACCAAGATGCGGTGACCATGGTGGCTTACCTGCCACAAACCATGCCCGGAGAGACATTTGCAGACATCGCACCTTTTAAGGTTGAAGGACCAAAGGCATACGCTGACCTTATCTTTGACAAGATAGAAGAAATTGTAAAAGCAAATAACAAGTACCTTGCACTCGCTCGTCATCCCGACCAACTCTACGAAAACAAGCGACAAGGGAAAAAGAGTATCGTGCTTGGCATTGAGAATGGTCTTGCCATTGAAAACGATATTCGCAACGTGCAACATTTTGCGCAGCGGGGTATTACCTATATTACACTGTGCCACAATGGTGACAATGCCATCTGTGACAGTGCTCGTAAGAGCATCAACACGCATCACGGCGTGTCCGACTTCGGTGAGAAAGTGATTCGAGAAATGAACAATTGTGGCATTATGGTCGACCTCTCGCATGGCGGTGAACAGAGTTTTTACGATGCGATAGACATCAGCAAGTCGCCTATTGTGTGCAGCCACAGCAACTGCAAGGCACTCTGTGATGTTCCACGCAATCTCACCGATGACCAACTGCGTGCCATTGCGAAGGTGGGAGGTGTGGTACAGACGACATTCTACCATGGATTTTTGCGCTCCGACAGCGTTAAAGCCAGCATTCTTGACGGTATACGTCACTTGGAACATGCCATTGAAATCATGGGAATTGACCACGTTGGCATCGGAACTGACTTTGACGGAGACGGTGGGGTGTGTGGTATGGCTGATTCATCGTATATGATTAACTTTACCATTCAATTGCTACGCCGCCGTTACAGCGATGAAGATATTGCCAAGATATGGGGCGGCAACTGGCTCAGAGTCATGCAACAGGCACAAGAACTGAAAATAAAATAGACGCAAAAGCTGGCACATCACAGCAAATAACCAAGCATAGAAATGAAGAAAAAGAAAATAATCATGGGAGTAGGAACAGGAATCCTTTTGGCTGCTATAGCTTTTTGGGGGTGGCATTCCACACAAGCAACTTCGACAGAAATAACAAATGAAATGGAAAGCGCCATGCACAACGAGCCTGTTGGTCCTGCTTTTGAAGCCGATTCTGCATACCATTATATTGAAGCACAATGTAGTTTCGGTCCTCGTACCATGAACAGCGAAGCACACGAACAATGTGCGAAGTGGATTATTGAAAAGTTCAAGGCATTCGGTTGTCATGTAAGTACTCAAAAAGTCGAACTGAAAGGCTACGATGGCACCTTGCTAAAGGCTACCAACATCATGGCACAATACAAGCCAGAAGCACAAAAGCGCATCTTGCTATGCGCTCACTGGGACAGTAGACCATGGGCGGATAACGACCCAGATAGTACCAATTGGCACAAACCTGTAATGGCTGCTAACGACGGAGCCAGCGGAATAGCGGTGATGTTGGAGATAGCCCGACTACTTAGCAAAGACTCTACGCTGGATTACGGGGTTGACTTCGTTTGCTTTGATGCCGAAGACTGGGGGACTCCGCAATGGGCAGAGCAACAGGACGGAGAAGATGCATGGGCGTTGGGGGCGCAGTATTGGTCGAAAAACCTCCCCGACAACTACCGACCCCTCTATGGCATTTTGTTGGATATGGTGGGTGGTCAAGGAGCAAAGTTCTACCAAGAATTGGCTTCCAAACGATATGCGCCTGAGATTATAAATAAGGTGTGGTCGGCTGCAAGTGCTGCTGGCTATGGAAGTTATTTTATCAAACAAGACGGAGGTTATATTACCGACGACCACATCCCTTTGAACGAAAATGCCAAAATACCTACCATTGACATCATCCCCTATTATCCCGACTGTACGCAAAGCAGCTTTGGTCCCACTTGGCACACCATCTACGACACGATAGAGCATATTGACAAGAATACGCTCAAGGCAGTAGGACAAACCATTATCCAAGTACTGTTTTGCGAAGAAAACTGAACATCGATGTTTGCTATCGACAAACAGCTTGAATAGGCGTTGTCATCAAGCCAATAAATCTCACAACCCAAAAGAACCACTAATCGTATGTAGTGGTTCGTTTGGGTTGTCATTTGTAAAAAATATATTTAATATTTTTTATTAATTAAATACTCCAAAAAGCGCACTGCTTACGATAAAAAGCTATATATTTGCTACTTGTTAACCTTTTGACTTTACATTTTTACAATGATTGTTCATTAATATTAACCAATAACCTTATCAAAAAATGTGTAACCTAATGACTATTGACGCTAAAGCAAGAAGCTTGTTGCTCGTCTGTGCCATTGCTTTACCATGTTTGGTCTTTGCTAATCATGGGCATATGGTACCTCCAAAACAAACAATCGCAACCTCTACCCAACAAAATGGAGTGAGAGGAAAGGTAGTAGACAAGGCAGGTGAGCCACTCGTCGGTGTAACTATTACCGAAGTAGGTACTGCTAACAAAACCATAAGCGATGCAGATGGTAATTTTGTCCTCACGCTCAGCAAGAAAAACAATCGCATCACTTTGTCGTATGTCGGTTTTACCGACCAGACGGTGGTGGCTACCGACAACATGATAGTCACCTTGCAACCACAAGAAACAGAACTTTCAGAAGTAGTAGTGGTAGGCTATGGAACCCAACGCAAAGAGAGTTTGACGGGTGCCATGGCTAATATTAAGAGCGAAAAGCTCAAAGATATCACATCTGCCTCTGTAGAAAACATGCTTAATGGAAAAGCTGCAGGAGTCTATGTTGCACCAGGAAGCGGCCGACCTGGGGCTTCGGGAGCAATTGTGATACGTGGACAAACCTCTATCAATGGTGCTACAGCCCCATTATGGGTCATCGATGGCATCATCGTTGGTAACAGTCCGGGAGAATTGAACCCTGCAGATATCGAGAGCTTAACTGTTTTGAAAGATGCTGCCTCAACAGCCATATATGGCTCGGAAGGTGCCAATGGTGTAATAGTTGTAACCACAAAAAAGGCTAAAAGTGGTCGAACAGCCTTCAATATCACAGCGAAGACAGGTATCAGCACGCTGAGTCGCGGTCACATGCAAATGATGGACGGTGCCGAGTTCTACGATTTCTACAAGTCGTTTGCCAATGTAGACCAAGTTAAGTTCAAGAGATGGACGCCTGACCTTAGAAACCAAGACTTCGATTGGTTTAAGTTGGCTACACAAACTGGCTTCACACAAGACTACAACCTGACTGTTTCAGGCGGAGATGATAAGTTGAAATCATTTTTCTCTTTAGGCTATTACAATGAAGAGGGTGCAGTAAAAGGCTACGACTACGATCGATATTCGGCTCGCATGAGTCTGTCATACCAGCCAGCTCGTTGGCTTAGCATCACACCTTCGTTCAGTGGCTCGCTTCGCAACGTTTCCGACAAGCAACACGATGTAGGTTCAATGTACTACATGATGCCTTGGGACAGTCCTTATGACGAACAAGGAAACTTGGTGCCTAACCAATATTCAGGTTGGGTAAACAGCAAGGGAACCAACTATCTATACGATTTGCAGTGGAACCACAACGAAGAGAAACAATATGAAGTGGTAGGTGGATTGGATTTCAAGGTAGACTTTACCGATTGGTTGTCGTTCACGTCGTCTAACAACTATCGCTATAGTAATCTTGAAAATCATGGATATTACGACCCACGTTCGAGTGCAGCAGGAGGAGATACACATGGACGTATCACTGAATGGAGAGAAAGTTGGGTTCGCAGATACTCCAGCCAAATCTTAAGATTTGAAAAAATGTTTGAAGCACATCGTGTTTCCGGTATGCTCGCATACGAGTTCAATGACTACGAGCATAATTATATTGACGCATACGGTACAGGATTTGTAAAAGGATTTGAAGCTCTTAGTGCAACCTCTAAGCCAGAAAAACTAAAGGGTGCACCTTCAGCATGGGCAAAGCAGTCTTTGTTCACACAATGGAAGTATTCATACGATGACAAGCTGTTTGCAGAACTTTCACTGCGTCGTGACGGTAGATCCAATTTCGGTATCAACAATCGCTATGGCAACTTCTTCTCCGTCAGCGGAGCATGGAGTATTAACCGCGAAAAATGGTTCACATTAGACTGTGTGGACTTGCTAAAACTGCGTGCATCTTACGGTTCTGTTGGTAACGTTCCTATTGAGTTGTATCCCTCTTATTCGCTCTACTCAGTAGGTGTAAACTACGATAGTATGCCTGGTGCACTTATTAATCAAATAGGAAACCCCAACCTCACATGGGAAAAGACATTCACTTCAGGCATTGGCGTAGACTTATCGCTTTTCAAAAACCGCATTCGCTTGACGTTAGACGGATATGTCAAGAATACCAGCAACATTCTCTACAAGGTACCCGTCACAGGATTGACTGGCGTGACCAGCATTTGGAAAAATATAGGCAAGATGCGTAATACAGGAGTAGAGCTAACCTTAGGCGGTGATATCATCAGAACCAAAGATCTTACATGGGCTGTTGACTTAAATCTTACACACAACGCCAATGAATTGCGTGACCTTTACAAACAGTTGGATAATAACGGTAACTACATTGTAAAGCCTGTTTTGATTAGCGATGGAACGACCATTGCTGGTACAGCACAGCGTATTTTGGAAATTGGAGAGCCTGTTGATACATATTATATGAAAGAGTGGGCAGGCGTAAACAAGGAAGACGGACGCCCTATGTGGTACACTACAGACAAAAACGGCAATAAGGTAACCACCTCGAACTATGCCAAGGCATCCGATTTCAAATGTGGTAAAGCCTCACCTGACTTATTCGGAAGCATCTCAACAGCCCTTTCTTATAAGAATTTTGACTTGCATGCCAACTTTGGTTATTCCATTGGAGGACAGATATACAGCTACTATCGACAAGAATTCGACTCGGATGGAGCATACGCTGGCGACCGCAATCAGATGAAATTACAAAACGGATGGACACGTTGGCAAAAGCCTAACGATGAAGCCACGCACCCAAGAGCCTTGTACAACAATCAAGACAAGGGTAACCAAGCTTCATCTCGATATCTTGAGAGTAGCGACTACTTAAAGCTGCGCTCACTCACATTAGGCTATAATGTAGACCTGAACCGCTTTGGCATTAAGAATATGCGCATATCACTAACGGGAGAAAACCTATTTACCATTACCAATTATTCTGGAGTAGATCCTGAATTACCTGCAGGAACTAACGACAAGGGTGTATTGAGCGTGATGAATACTGGAGGAACTTATGTATATCCCATGGTACGGAAATTTATGCTGGGACTTAATCTAACATTCTAAAGACACTTATCTACAATGAAAAAAATATGGATTATATGGCTGGCAGCCATTTCACTGACAGCTTGCGACCTCGAAAGGTTGCCTGCAACACAGATGCAGTCTAAACAAGTAGAAGAAAATCCGAGTGAAAATCTTGACGCCTTAGTAACAGGCATGTACGCACAACTCAAGTCGTGGTCAGACCCCATGCACAGGTGTGGCGAATATGCAGGCGACAACATGATGATACGTGGTTCTTCTACGGATGCTTTCTTTGAGTTTATTTCCTTCTCGAGAACTCCCAACAACTACCGCTTGCAAAGCTTCTGGGATCAGGGATACAAAGCCATAGCACAGGCTTCGAATATCCTCAAGATGGTAAAAGAAGGACAAGGAAAAGAAATAGACAACCAGTTAGGAGAATGTTATTTCGTGCGAGGGATGATGTACTTCTATCTTTGTCGCGCATATGGTAGACCTTATTATCAAGCACCCGACAAGAATTTAGGCGTTCCCATCGTCAACGGTACACCCGATGACGTATTAGAAAACCTTCATCTTGACAACCGTGCCACTGTAAAGGCTACCTATGAACAAGCTATCAATGACCTGAAACAAGCCGAAAAGCTAATGACTATCGACAAAGGTCCTGCCTATGCGTCAAAGGAAGCAGCACAAGCGTTACTGTCGAGGGTTTATCTCTATATGAGCGGTACTTATGAAAACCCAAACAGAGAGTATGCCAAATTGGCGGTAGAATACGCTGATAAGGTCATCAACTCAAAGAAGTACCAATTACTGTCACGCAGTGATTTTATGAAATATAACACCTTTACACCAGAAAGTAACAAAGAGTCTATCTTTGTAGTTAAGCGTGTTGCATCTGAGTTCTCTGGCTACGCCCACTATTACGGCATCGGTGGAATGTACGCCAACATAGGTGGAATGGGTTGGGGTGAAATGTATGCCAGTGCCAAATATATTGACTTGCTCAACGAAACAGGTCGAAATGACTGGCGTCCTGACCACTATCGCATCATAGATGCACGAGCTGCCTTCATTGAACCTACCTACGGGAAGGAGAAGACAGAGGTCTTTCGGTTTATTTACCAAAACGAGAAAGGAGATCGCAACTATGCTCAGTTTGATATTCAGCGTGATGGAAAAGATGTAAAATGTATTGAAAAGACTGAAAAGGAGAGCACAATCACTTATGACCTGAAGCCAATAGACGAGCAACAGGAAACGTATAAGATTGTGTATCACGGAAAAGAATATGCTGGTATGATAGATTATTACATCCATCTAAATCGTGCCTACCCGCAATTCTACATCGTGAAATGTTCGCGTGAGGGTGAAGATTCACACCTTCATTCACCTATCATCAGTCGTTTGGGCGAAATATACTTGAATCGGGCTGAGGCTTACGCGAAGTTAGGGGAATACGAAAAGGCACGCATTGACCTTAACACCATTAGAGAACGTTCCATACCCAATGCTGGGTATCCATCGCTTGACGCTTCGAATGCAGGCATGAGAATAGACAAAGAGCGGCAGTTAGAACTGGCGTTCCAAGCCGAACGCAGCTATGACGTGTTCAGAAACGGAAAATCCTTGAAGCGCCATTACCCTGGACCACATCGACAGCAGGAAGACATTCCCGCTACCGACTACAGAGTAACCTATTACATACCACAGAAGGCGATTAACGCATATCCTGGTACACTGACTCAAAACCCTACGGACAATAGTGGTGTAGTGCTTAAATAATCGAAACATGTAAATGCAACAACCTTCTTAAATAGGATAAGCTCATTAGAGAAATTCGATTATGGGCTTATCCTTTGTGTTGTTGCTTTCAATAGTCCTTGCCTTTATTATAGAACATTCTATTTGTGGCAGACACAGTTTGAAATTCAAATTACCTATTTTTAGGTATGTTATTTTTTTGGTTATTTTTTTTCATAAAATTATCTTTGCATTAAAAAAAAAGACTAACTTTGCGGAGTTAGTTAAGAAAGAGAAGTTTAACTCCAAAATTACACTCATTTTGATAGATAAACTATCAATATAATACAGATTCGTTGTCACTTATTTATTCATTATTATAAACAAAAAAACATATGTTAAGATCAAAAAAAATAGCCATAGTCTTGGCTTGCGCCTTGGCTTTCTTCTCTAAAGCCCCAACATACGCTTTAGATAAGCTCGTATTCATTTTAAACAATGGACAGCAAATAACCTTTGCGTTAGCTGACCGTCCTTCATTTACATTTGAAGGAGACAAATTGATAGCAACTGACAACACTGGTAAAAAGCAAGAAATTGCATTAACAGACGTAAAGGATTATTCCGTAGAGAATATTACCGATGACATCAAACAAGTAGCAACCACAACCAACCAACCCACCTTAGTAGATGGACATGTGTACTACGAAGGATTAAAAGTAGCAACATTAGTACGAATCATCGCTGTGAATGGTCAGGAGATTGCACGTTACAACGCTCCACAAAATGGAAAATTAGATATCAATCTTGCATCTTTAGCAAAAGGAATTTATATTATTCAAGCAGGGAAAAATACCATAAAGATAACTCGTTAAAACATTTTAAATAATTTCTAAACGATAATATATGAAATCTAAAATTTTACTTGCAACAGCACTATTTGGATGTGTTTTAGGTGCAGGAGCACAAAACTACACCATGAAGGTGCAAACAAAAGACAAAGGCCTTCAAATTATTAAGGCTTCTGATATTGAAAAGGTCACATTTGAACCAGCAAATGGTGATGTAGAAACCATTGGTGCCAAGAGAATGGCAACCTACTTAAAGGGATTACCCATTGCTAATGGCTTAGCAAGAGATAACGGTAGTGCACTTATATCGGGAAGAGGAGAGCCTGTTAATTTAGGCACAGAAACCTCTAATAAGGTTCCAGGTGAAGATATAAATGGATTTCCTGGCTATAGGATTACCAAAACTACCAAATACAAACTGACGACAGGCTACAACGAAATAGCTTTATTTAACCCCACAGCTGATATCTTGTATCCAGGATGCGTCTTGAAAGGAAACACCATTGCCAATGGAACGTATGCAGCTATAACCGATGCACAGACGGGTCCTGTAACTTTTTCCTTAGGTCTTGCGCCAGAAAATATGCAAGATGCAAGCCGCTGTACACAAACATATCCTAACATTCGCATGAGCGACTACCAAAAAGCGATGGCAGATTGGGCTAACATATCCTTTCATGATTGTGCGAACGTACTGATAGAAGATATTCATAAGGTTGACAACGAAAAAGAATTCGCATTCAAATTCGGTTTTGGTGTAAAGAGTCCTATCGTTGATGTTGCTGGAAATCTTGGCCTGAATTTTAATAAAAGAAAACATCACCTAATTGCAAGGATTATTCAAAAAGGGCCGAGCGTAACAGTTGATTTTCCACGAAGTGGTACTCTTTTGGAATCTGTGCCAAAGGATCTGCTTGACGATTATCAGCCCGTTTACGTTTCATCCATCAACTATGGTCGCATGCTCTTTATCTGTTTGGACACCGATGCAAAAGAGACTGATGCCAAACAAGCACTTGAATTTGCTATCAAGAAGATTAAGAACAGTGGTGTCACCGTTGATGTAAATGAAGAAATGAAATATAAAAATGTCATGTCGTGCAGTGACATGAAAATTACTATTCTTGGTGGTAGTAAGCAATTCCAATCTTTAGTTGCAAACGCCGACCTTGAAGCGGTAAAGACATTCTTATCTACTGACATTCCCTTCAATCAATTATATCCCGTAAGCATGCAGCTACGCTTTGTTTCTGACAATGCTGTGGCTTGCGTACAACCTGCTGATCAGATAACTTGTTCAGAAACCGTATTTGTAAAAGACTTTAAGCGATTGGTTGTAAAACTTAAAGTTACAGATATTGAGGCTGATGGTGGCAAGGGGGCTCCAATTAATTCGCATGCCATTGTTCGTGGAACACTCGGCATAAAGGATAGTAAAAGTGGCAAAGAGCAAACTCTTTGGAATGCAGGAAAAGATTCTCCTTTATACTATGGACAAGGTAAGCGTTCTTTCAACTTGCAAGAAGTTGCTAAATTTACTTTCTTACATAACGCTGAAGAAGAAGACTTGCAAGATATGTTAGAGGATAATTACATTGAATTTGTGCCTCATCTTACTAACGAAAAAATTGCTTTCAGAGGCGTTTATGAACACCAAATAAAAGTACCTCTCGATGAAGTTGTAAGAAGATTTGAGAACGATGAACCGTTAGTGCTCCAATTAAGTACTGGAAATGAAAAATGGATAAATATCTATATCAAACCAGAATTGAGAGGAACTAACAAACTTGGCAAACAAAAATAAGCATATAAACAAAAAATACACATAACCGCCCATTGCCTTTTGACATGAGGCGGTTATGCATTCTTATCTCCTTATTATGACAAGAAAAATTCTTTTATCATCCTTTTTTACTTTCTTTTTTGCTTGCATCTTTGCCGCTCCTATAGGAAAAGACAAAGCATTACGCATAGCAAAAAACTTTATGAGCCAAAAAGGAGTAGCTATAGACAGCAAATTGTCAATAGCATATAGCCCACAAGCTAAACCTTTAGCAGTGCAATCTCCCACCACCAGAACAGGCAGACAAGTGATGTCAGCACAAAAATTGTACTATGTCATCAACAACGGTCAGGACAAAGGCTATATCGTTATTGCAGGCGATGACCGTGTTGCACCCATCTTAGCCTTTTCAGCCGTTGGTGCGATGACCCAAGAAGCAATTGAACGACATCCCTCCATACATTATATGTACGAAGAGTATCAGCGACAAATACAGTGGGCAATAGAACACATGCCAGACAAACCTGTGCTGACTACAAGGGCAAGTGATTACAAAATACTCATCCAACCGTTATTGGAATACGATAACGACAGACAAACACGCCTTCCACAAGCCATATCTTGGGGACAATCTTGGCCTTTTAACCAATATGCACCCAATTACAACTACAAAGGGACTGTTTACCCTACGGTGTCAGGTTGCGTGGCAACAGGCATCTCTACAGTGCTACGCTGGCACAAATGGCCTAACCATCCACATGGTAGTACTAATTATTGGTGGAAGGGTCGCTATCTGATGTCCCTCAATTTTGATGGTAACGGTCCAGAAAATGCAGCATACGACTGGGCCAACATGCCAGCCGCTGTAACAAGTGGTGGATATAACAGAGAGACAGGACTGCCCCTCAATGAAACTCAAGCTGACAACATAGGCAGACTTCTGCGCGATGTAGGCTACTCCGTACAAATGGACTACAACCCTGCATTTACGGGTGGTAGCGGAGCATATGTTTTTAATGCTCCCACAGCCCTTAGCGAACACTTTGGTTACAAACGCTCCGTACGTTTTCTGGAACGTAGCAACTATACCGATAACGCATGGCTGAACCACGTCTACAACGAACTGAAAGATTATGGCCCCGTTGTCTATACAGGGTTCTCACAAGGCGGTGGTCACTGTTTTGTATTAGATGGATTTGCCAGCAATGGCTTTGTCCATGTTGACTGGGGCTGGAATCGTTCTCAAAACGGTTGGCATCTGCTTAATGTTCTCAAGCCTGGACAAGAGGGAATTGGCGGAGGATACGGAGGATACTCGTCAAACCAACAGATGTTGCGCTATTTAGAGCCAGATGGACAGGATATCAACCCTAATCCTAACCCACGTCCCAATCCTAATCCCAATCCACAACCAGAGAAAAAGAGTAATTTATACATCTATGGCAACAAACCGCATTATACCATATCAGTTGGTGAAAGTAAAACGGTAGTAATCAATGTCGGCAATAATGGCAACGATAGCTTTGTGGGCTACCTCTCTTTATCTGTCTATAAAGACGACAACGATGCTTACTCTACTCTTGTTGATGAACAATATACACTGATTGGTGCTGGGTATTATCGTCCATTAGAGTTTTCTTTCAAAAACTACAACTTAGCGCCTGGCGAATATCGGTTGGCTGTCAACTACAAAGTGGGCAACACTTACAAGGCTATACAAGAGCAAGCGGGAACTATCACTATAAAGGAAAAAACTCCCCAACCAAAGCCTGAACCAAAGCCAAAACCAGAGCCAAAACCCCAACCAGAACCAAAGCCAGAAAAGAAAACATGTGTATTGTATATCTGCGGAGAGAAGCCACAGTATACAGTTAGGGATAACCAACGTAGCACTATCGTTGTACATGTAGGAAATAAGGGCAACGACAGCTACGCTGGATACTTATCATTATCAGCTTATCAAAATGATGATAACAAGCAGGCTACCATTCTTGATGAAAATTATTTATTAGTAAATGTGGGAGCTTGTAAAGATGTCGAATTTACTATAGCTGCCAATAAACTGAAAAAGGGCGAATATAAGTTAGCTGTAAATTATAAAGACGAAAACGGCAATTACAAAGCTATCCCAGAGCAAGCAGCTTCGCTCAAAATCATTGGCAATGAACCCAATCCTAATCCTGACATCACCCCCACTCCCAAACCAAAGCCCCAACCAAAGCCTGAGGTTAAACCTTTCGATATGGTAGTTGCCTTTAAAACATTTGCAAATGCAGATGAAGGTGAACATATCAAAATACCTTTCTCTGTTTATAACTACGGTGAAAGATATAGCGGAACCGTTAAGTTATTTGCTGTTCCACAAGGTTCAAAAGACGGAAGCGATGGTGTCTTGATTTCTTCTGGTGAAACAACTATTGAGAAGTCGCAACGTATCAACTTTACTTTCTACACCAACCGCACATTTGAAACGTTGGTAGGTAGCAAAGATGGACGTAAATACGACTTACTGTTATCGTTTACACATAATAATAAAGATGTGTATGCACATTTAGGATACAACAACCAAGATTATCGTGTAGGCGAACTAACAATTACAAAACAAGAAAAGCCACAGCCAACGCCAAATATTATGCACGGTGATATTGCATTAAACACCGCTTACTTTGCACAAGGAGGCTTATGGTTAGGATCTGATAATTCCACAATATCGGCAAGATTCACGACTGTAAAAGTGCGCTATTCTCTTTATTCAGCGCATGGATATAACGGAAGAATACGTTTCTATGTAACACAAAACTACAACGCAGCTGACAATGTGAACAATATGGTTATTGAAAAAGACATCAAGGCACAACCTGGATACAGCTACATTGATCTTATTTTTAATACGAGTAACTTATTACCAGGCATGGCTTACGCCAATATCCAATACCAAACAAGTGATAATAATCATTATTACTATTATCGTCCTCACGATCAAGTGGCATTCTATGTTCGCAATTATCGTTACTTCGACTTCATAGATCCTAACGACAAAGACGCTCTTGGTGGCTTTGGTATATACAAGCCATTTGATGCAAGCACCAAAGGAAGAACATACCAATTTGGAGATGAACCACAATCCTATGTCAAGGTGCAGTCTATAGGTAATGGAGGTGACAACCAAACAGAAGACAATAATCTTACAACCATCGACCAACTGAATGCAACAAATCAATTTTGTGTTGCACAACGATTGGTAACCGATAACGTTGAGATAACCGTACCCACAAACTGTGAGATGTCGCTCTTTAACATAAGTGGACAACAAATCATGTCTGCCCCCTTGCGTTTTGGCAACAATCGCATTTCGCTAAACAATATCCCTTGTGGGGTATATCTGTTAAAGACTACATTTGGAACGGCAAAAATAATAAAACAATAGTTTTCTTATTATAAGGACACTAAGGCGAGATTACATTTATTTGTAGTCTCGCCTTTTTCATTAGCTTTCCTAAACTGAATAATCCTACCCATAACAACAATCATAGAGCCAAGTTTGAGATAGATGGAAGAATAGATGCAGCCAACCACTTAAGCAAAGTATAGATATAGGGATACAAAAGCCAAGGAGAAGCCAAAACTGGTAAGCACGGCTTACTAAAAGTCATCCAATCTTACTAAAAATAAAAAAGTCTTTTTCCAAGTATTCATAACAGGAAAAAGACTATTCTGTACCAGCAAGGGATGCTATCAGCTTATTCTCTTTATTTTGAGTTGTGCTGATTTTACATCAAACTTTTCGGTCAATTTATCTTCTTTCATCATATCTTCTACAAATACCAATGCGTCAAATATGCAAGAGTTTTGCTCCATGGAGAGAATTTTCAAGGATATAGTATGTGAAGATGTTATGCTAAGCACACCATTCTTGATATCGTATGTAGATTTTTCATCGTTTGCCTTCCAACCATCATCATATTCATAAGATGTCACTTTGTGGTCTTTATCAAACTGTAGCCTTTGAACGGGAAAATCGTCTGCAGTAAGTTTAACGCCAAGCCCCTTTAGCATCTTTGCATCAAATTCCTGACCGTTCACGTAAATTTTAGATCCACCTATGGCATTAAGTTTTACCTCAACGTTAAAATTCATAGACGTTTGCTTGTCTGCAAGAGAGAAAGTCAAGCCTTCCGTTTCCCATGTACCAACAATGTTTTTTGCGTAGTCGGACAGCTCTACCTTATCATTACCGTCGTCACTCTTACTACATCCCGTGAAGACAATCGCTGCCACTAAAAACAAGGATAGTGAAAAATACTTCAAAATTTTCATTTTGTTCATTGTAATATTTTTTATGATTTATACAGTTTGCAAAAGTAAGTGTTTTCTTTTTCTTTTTAAGGTAAGAAACAAATATTAACATCTACACAGGCTTTATGTCATAATATCTGAAACTCAGTAAAATACAGTGCCAAAATTAAGGTTATTTCCTTGTAAATATTAGCCCATCTTTCTTATGTATTGACAACATACTTTTTTGCTTTTTGTCAATATTTCTGACACTTTTTGGGGGTCTCCAAAAGTGCTAAAATAGAAAAGAATAGACGGTTTTTTGTCAAGTTTTAAGCCTTATAAACAGCAAAAATATGCCTCCTCGGGCTTAAAGCATGCAAATAACGCTCCTAACATAAAGAGTTAAGGGCACTAACCCATGCGAATAAGCACCTTATCCCATTACTTTTGTGGCGTTATCTCATTGCTTTATCTGCGCAAATTCGCACCCTTTTTTCATACTTTATTGTGTGTCAACAAGATAGAAACTTCGTCATAACTCGCGTATTTGCAAGCAATCTATAAGTTGGTGAAAAATACGAGGAATATGAGAGGGGTCGTGTAAAGATATTTCAGCATTCAGAGAAAGCAAAAATATCGTGCAAACAGAAAGCGTAGAGGGATGAAATATTGTGAGAAAAATGAACTATAAAGCACTGCGTTCTTCACAAAAATCTGATACAAGTTGATAATCGCCCTCGTTTTTATCAAATCTTTAGAGCCAAAAATGAATATTACAGTTGCCCTGCCTCCACTTGCAACACAATACGTTCGGTGAGACGATCTACCCCTTCGGCATCGTATTTCTTGGTAAGACTTGCTCCGAAAGCCCAAGCAAACGCCTGCCAAAAGCCTGCGCGAATAGGTCCCATAAACGCTTGTATCAGCTGGTAAGAAGACGAGTCACACTCACGATACACCAACTTGATGAGCAGTTTGCCTTGTTGGTAACTGAGTTTTTTCATACGTGGCGTGTACTGCTCCTTAATACCCTGTTCCACTCGCTTCATATGTTCGTCTCTTGCCTTCTTGTTGGGCAATGTCTGAAGGTAGTCGCCTGTTTCGATAATGATGCGATTTACTTCTTTGGCAATGGGCAATACCTTTTTGATATTGCGCACCAATCTGTTATATGCCATGCGTTGCTGCGCACTCTTGAACACTGGTTGCGGATACACATAGATATTATTAAACTCCAGGTATTGAATAGAGTCACGCCCACGGAGCACTTTTCCTACCTTGACCATCGGCTCAAAAGTTGGGCTGTCCATATCTACCTCACGCTCTTCGGGGTGAAGGGGCGTACTCGGAAGTGGATTCTGTGCATGTGCTTGCAAAGCTGCCAACAACATGACTATCAATATAACCGTGATGTTTCTATTCATAAAGCACAGCAAATGTAATGATAATTTCGGACTGCAAGAAATAATTTTATTTTTATTTGCGTTATTAAGTTTTTCACATTATTTTTGTTGAACTATTGGAAAACAGCCTTCAACCATGAAAAAGAAATTACTCTTTGGCTTGTTTTGGTTTTGCTGTACATGGGTTTACGCCCAAGATATTCCATCTTGGCAAACTTATTTAGAGCAACTTAGCGATGTAGAAGGTATTGAATCGGGTGACTTGGAAGAGATGTATGAGATGTTGAGCGAGCAAGCTGCACATCCCATTGACTTGAATCACGCCACTCGAGAGGACTTGGCACAGCTGCCATTCTTGACCAAACAGCAAATAGAAGAGCTCGTGGAATATATAGACCAATACGCCCCACTGCGGAGTGTTGGTGAACTGGCGATGATTGAATCATTGGACTTCACTCGGAGAAAGCTGCTTTCCTATTTCGTCACCATCAACCCTTCTCCCACTTCTGCCTTTCCTTCGATGAAAGACCTCTTGCGATATGGGCGCAATGAATTGATTGCAACGGGCAAGATGCCTTTTTATAGGCGCAAAGGAGATGACAATGGCTACCTTGGTTACCCATACAAACACTGGTTGCGTTACCAGCTGTCGTATGGATCGTATGGCAAAATGGGCATCGTTGCCTCGCAAGATGCTGGCGAACCCTGGTTTGCAGGGCGCAACAAATGGGGCTACGACTACTATTCTTTCTATGCGCAGGCGAATAAGTTAGGCAAGATAAAGTCGTTAGTCATAGGGAGATACCGCGCTAAATTTGGACTTGGCGTGGCTATGAATCGTGACTTCATGCTCGGGAAGCTCACTACCTTAGCATCATTGGGCAACCAGTACAATACTATTCGTGCGCACTCGTCGCGCTCGGAAGCCAATTATCTGCAAGGAGTCGCTGCTACGGTGCAGGTAACGAATGGACTTGACCTCACTGGTTTTGCATCCTATCGATACATAGACGGCACACTGAACAAAGACAGTACCACGATAGCCACCATTGTCACATCGGGCTATCATCGCACAATGCGAGAGATGAGCCGCAAACACAACACTTCTGAATTTGTAGCAGGAGGACATTTGCAGTATTTCAGTCATGGCTTTCATGTGGGAGCAACCGCATTTTCAACGACTTTGGACAAGGAGTTTCAGCCCAATATTAAACAAACTTATCGGCAATATGCTCCTCAAGGCAAATCTTTTTGGAACGCCAGCATCGATTATGGCTATATTAGCAGGCGACTTTCCTTACAGGGAGAAACCGCAACCGGTAACCACAAAGCACTCGCAACCATTAACAGCATTAGCTACCAATGCCTACCCAATTGGTCGGTGATAGCCATTCAGCGATTTTATTCCTACCGATATTACGCTCTTTTGGGGCAAAGTTTTAGCGAAAGCGGGCATTGTCAAAACGAAAGTGGCATCTTTCTCGGCACCAATTGGCAGCCTTTTCGCCATTTATCGATGATGACTTACGTTGATTTTGCTTATTTCCCATGGGCTCGGTATCAAGCGTCACAGTCGAGTCATGCTTGGGATGTGATGACACTTGCCACTTATCAACATAGACAATGGAACTTGCAGGTGCGCTACCGATACAAGATGAAACAGAAAGACACCGCAGACAAGTCGGCTCTCCTCAATACCTACACTCACCGAGTACGCATCGCTGCCCTGTTGACCCACAGCGCATGGTTTACAAAAACACAGATTGACGGGGCGTATTATCAAGGTGCAAAACACAGCACAGGATACATGGTGACAGAAAATGTGGGTGGAAAGTTCAAACGGTTACAGGCTTTTGCCGCACTGGCTTATTTCCACACCGATGATTACAACAGCCGTTTGTACACTTACGAACGTGGCATGCTCTACACCTTTGCATTCCCTATGTTTGCTGGCAAGGGCGTTCGTGGAGCTTTCAACACACGCTTCAACCTCAACGAACAGCTAATGGTGGCTGTCAAGATAGGAGCTACACATTATTTGGATCGTCAGAAGATGGGCACAGGGTATCAAGAAATCAACGGCAACACACAAACCGACTTGGAAATGCAGTTGCGTTGGAGATTTTAAGACAAATAACCAGACGGTTTGCGCAAAAGAAATAAATAATTTGTTACTTTTGCAAATACTATACGAAAAGGCAATGTCATGATATTATTGAGTTTCGACACCGAAGAATTTGATGTACCCAAAGAACACGGCGTGAACATCTCGTTAGAAGAAGGGATGCGCATTTCTGTTGAAGGCACAAACAAGATATTAGACTGCTTACAACAAAATGAAGTACACGCTACCTTCTTTTGTACAGCAAACTTTGCCGAACAGTCGCCTCAAACCATTAGGCGCATTATGCAAGAGGGGCACGAGGTGGCTTGTCATGGTGTGGACCATTGGCAACCTAAACCTACAGACGTGTTTGAATCCAAACGCATCGTAGAAAGCGTGGCAGACACACAGGTGCATGGTTATCGGCAACCAAGGATGTTTCCCGTGTCAGACGAGGACATTGAAAAGGCGGGCTATCTGTACAACTCTTCCCTAAATCCTGCCTTTATTCCTGGCAGATACATGCACCTCACAACGCCTCGTACATGGTTTATGCGCGGAGAAGTGATGCAAATACCAGCATCGGTAACGCCTTGGGTGCGCTTTCCGCTGTTTTGGCTGTCGTTACATCTCTTGCCACAGCGGCTCTATCACTGGATGACAAGGCGAGTACTGCGACACGATGGCTATTTTGTAACCTACTTTCATCCATGGGAGTTCTACGACCTCAACGCACACCGTGAATACAAGATGCCGTATATCATCCGCAAAAATAGTGGCGACAAAATGGTTCAACGATTGAGCAACCTCATCAAGATGCTGAAAAAAGAAGAGGAAGCGTTTGTTACCTTTACCGAATTTGCAAAAAGTAAATTGAACAAAGCATGATGAGATTAGCCACCATATCCCCCTGCTATAACGAAGAAGAGGCACTGGAAAACTCGGTAGCTCGATTGACAACCCTTT
This sequence comes from Hoylesella timonensis S9-PR14, assembly GCF_000762405.1. Lineage (GTDB taxonomy): Bacteria > Bacteroidota > Bacteroidia > Bacteroidales > Bacteroidaceae > Prevotella > Prevotella timonensis_A. Next base: position 33,857 of record NZ_JRPQ01000006.1, read on the forward strand.
TTAACGACCTCATACAACAGGGACACATCAGTGCAGACAGCATGATGATATTTGTCAACGACGGCAGCAAAGACCGTACTTGGGAGCTTATTTGCAAGTTGCAACAAACCAACAAGTTTGTGAGAGGCATCAACTTGGCAAGCAACGTGGGACATCAAAACGCCATGATGGCAGGCATGATGACGGCTCGAACATGGGCAGATGCGGTCGTTACGATTGATGCCGACTTGCAAGACGACCTGAATGCCATTTCGCTGATGATTCACGAGTACACTCACAATAACTGTGAGGTGGTGTATGGCGTGAAGACTTCACGGCAGGCAGACCCACTATTGAAACGACTGAGTGCCACTGCCTTTTACCGATTGCAGAACAAACTGGGCGTGAAAAGCGTGTTCAATCATGCAGATTTCCGCTTAATGAGCCGCCTTGCACTTGATATCCTATCCACTTATCAGGAACGCAACTTGTATTTGCGCGGATTGATACCTATGCTGGGATTGCCATCGGCATGTGTCGACGACCCCATCAGCGAGCGACAGGCAGGTAAATCCAAATACACGCTGCGCAAAATGCTAAGCTTGGCACTCGATGGCATCACCTCGTTTACCGTACATCCCATATACTTCATACTGTATGCTGGTTTGCTTTTCATCTTTCTAAGCATCGGCATTGGCATCTATGTCATTCATGCATTGGTCGTAGGAACAGCCTATCCGGGTTGGGCATCAATCATGATGAGCATTTGGCTCGTAGGAGGATTTATCTTGCTGTCAATAGGTATTGTGGGCGTTTATATCGGAAAAATTTATACCGAGGTGAAAAACAGACCGCTATACCATGTAACCAAAATTGTTGGAGCGGATGAAGAATAGCTTCAAAGCATACGGAGAAAGACACCCCAAGCTGCGAAAAGATGCAGGACGCATCGTTCGTTTTGGGTTGGTAGGAACGGTCTGTTCGCTGATTCATTATGGCATTTATTGCCTGTTCTTGATGTTTACCAATGCGAATGTTTCCTACACGGCAGGCTATGGGGTAGGATTGGTGTGCAACTATGTACTCACTACTTATTTTACCTTCCACAAAAAGCCCACAAAGTTCAATGCAGCGGGCTTTGTGGGGAGTCATATCGTCAACTATCTTATGGAGATTGGCTTGCTGAATGTCTTTCTTTGGTTGGACGTGAGCAAATGGCTTTCGCCCATATTGGTGATGGTTGTGGCTGTTCCTATCAACTTCTTGATGCTTCACTTTGTGTATCTACATCAGCGGAAGCATAATTCTTGAACATCATTTCATAGCATAGTTTCAGCCAAACCAAGGTGCATGGTAGGGCTTTCAACGAATATACTTGTATCAAGTCGTGCCGTATACAACGAGGATAGAGGTCGGACGAGCCAAATCCTGATATCATTAACACCAACACCATGAAGATTATATCCCAACGATTGCGTTGCCACGGAGCAGACAGATACCATATACAAGCCCCACTAATGGCTATAATGTACGAACTACTCTCACTGCCTGTGCTGAAAAGCACGACGAACAGCAACACCGATGCAAGGTAGGTTTGGCGAAACATCGCATTTCTGTATTGCGAAAAGCGAAGGTAAGGGATGAAAAACAATACCAACGCTGGAGTGATGAGCCACAAATCAGAATACAAAAGATTGCCCGTAATACGGCGAACCATGCCCAACAAAGAGATATTTTGAGCAATAGATTGGAGGTTTTCTCCATTCTTTTCCAACAAGGTGACATACCATTCGTGATATTGCCCTATCACATAGTCGGCATTGCTTATCAGCATAGGCGCAACGAACAGCACAACTATCCACAATAGCAACGACAAAACGAACCGCCCTTTGTGCTTGGAGAAGAAGAAAAAAGCCAGTCCTACTACCCCATATAGCTTGACAAATGTTCCTAACACGATGAGGAATGCCGCCCAAAAGTCACGCTCTCGCTCTATCAAGAAGTACGAAGCAATGATAATGGCAGCAATGGCAATGTTGAATTGCTGCATGAACAAGGACGTTAGCAACGTCTCTGCACAAAACCAATAAATAAAGATTTGCTGTTTGTACTTCAGTTGCGACCTACTAATGGCAACATACAAGCAGAGCGAGAGTGCTACATTCCAAAACAACATGCCTAACCATACGGGCATTACAGCAAAGGGAGCAACAACCAAAGCGAACAAAGGTCCATAATGATTTACATCAAAATATTCATTGGGGTACGTGCCATACAGCGATGTTTGGTTCACTGTATGCCAGAAAACACCACGGAATATCAGATAATTGTTGTTGCGATGCAACTTGAAAACAGTGGCGATAATAGGCAAAAGTGTCCACAGCCACAACAATGTTCGCTTGTCGTGAAAGAAAGGTTTGGCTAAGAATGCCCTGCATTTGCATTGGATTGAGTTCTTCATGCTTAATTATTATAACTTATAATTGCTGCAAAAGTAAAAAAAATATATTATAGTTTTATATGGTATTACTAAAAAAACATATCTTTGCAAATAGATACATCATATTCACATTATGCAAGCAGAAAATCAATTTATGTATCCACAAGACATAAGTAGAAGTAAAAAAATATGGAATGGGATTGTAAATTTCATACAACAACATTTTCGCTTCATCATGTTTATGTTGTTTGTCAATATTCCATACCTATTTAATATGTCATCGTTTGGTCGTGGCGTACATCATTTCTTATATATGTGCTTTGCCATTGTTTGCTTAACTCTCATAATATCATTTATTCCATATAAAAGAGTTATGCGTATAACCAAAAGCATCATTGAGTTATTATCGGTTTTATTACTATTTCTCTTTTTGCATTTTCTATATTATTATCGCAGCTTGCCAGATAGTGCAATTTTTGAAATCCTTTTAGCTACTAATCATAATGAAGTAATAGAATATCTGCAAGCCAACGTATTAAACTTACGGGTGTATGGAAGCATTTGTGCAGTCATTTTTGTTTTATCGGTATATAGCCTATTAATACTAAAATTACAATATAAGCGTTCAGCTATTTTATTCGCATCAGCATGGCTTACTTTTGCATCATTTTTTACAGTAGTCAACCTTGTGAAAGATGTTATAAAACAGAAAACAACTACACGAGATAGGTTATTACACCAATGCTGTTCTGTCGTTTCTACCGTTTTCCTTACACGTGACGCTATCAACGACATGCAACAGTTAAAGCAAATGAGACAGAAGGGGAATACACACCCTAAGCTGTTAAAGAACAATAGTACTATACCGTATGTTGTCTATATATTAGGTGAATCTACTACAAGAAATCATATGGGGATATATGGATATCATCTCCAGACAACACCTTATTTAAGTAGCCTTGAAAAGACAGGCGATTTAGTCAAATTTACCGATGTTATCAGTCCAAATGGACACACAATGGAGGTGTTGGAAAAATTATTCACATTTTACAGACAAGGCGCAAAAAGGAAGTGGTATGAATATACCGACCTATTTAGCATCTTAAATCAAGCTGGTTATTATACCACTTGGTTGTCAAATCAAGAGTCTTCTGGCATATACGGTAATAATGGAAGATTCTACGCAGAGCGATGCAAATCAAATTCTTTTGTGTGCATTAGAGATACCAAAAGTGACTTTACAGAGCCTTACGATGAGCATTTGCTACCCTTATTAGACCAAACTTTAAAGCAAACAAAGCTCAAAAGATTTATTGTACTACACCTTATGGGTACACACGTGGAATACGAAAACCGCTATCCAAAAACATTTAAGACCTTTAGTACAAACGTAGAACAAGGTGAGAATAACAAAATAAAAGAGACAAAAGCAGCTTACGATACCGCTGTGCGCTACAATGATAGTATCGTCAACGCTATTATTAACCGTTTTAAAGACAAAAACGCACTGATTATCTACACCTCTGACCACGGTGAAGACGTGATGGAAATCAACAAAAAAATAGCTGGACACGGTGACATTGATATCAATAATCACAAAGTAGAAATCCCCATGTTGGTGTATATGTCTAAAACTTTCCAGAAAAACTATCCATATATCACAAATAGAATTCGTCTATCGGCACACTATCCATTCATGACAGATGATATGATACATAGCATTCTTGATCTTATGGAGATACAAACCAAAGAATATCGTCCTTCACTTAGCATTTTTAACAAACAATTTAACTATAAGAGAAAACGTATTTGTGCAGAAAGACTTTACCCTATAAAGTAGATTTATGAGCCACACTAATTTGGAAAAGAAAATTTCTGTTGTCATCAACACCTATAATGCCGAGAAACATTTGGCACAAGTAATAGACTCTGTGAAGCACTTTGACGAGATTATTGTGTGCGACATGGAGAGTACCGACGACACAATAACGATAGCAAAGTCAATGGGTTGTAAGGTTATTACCTTTCCAAAAGGCAATTACAACATTGTAGAACCAGCCCGACAGTTTGCTATTGACCACGCAACTCACCCTTGGATACTGGTTGTAGATGCCGACGAACTGATTAGCGAGCAGTTAAGAGCGTACCTTTATCGCCACATTGCTACCCCAAATTGTGCAGACGGCTTATATATTCCACGCAAAAATTATTTCATGGGACAGTTCTTGCATGCCCATTATCCTGACTATATTCTCCGCTTCTTTCGCAAAGAGGTGTCTCATTGGCCTGCGGTCATCCATGCAGTACCGCAGATAAACGGGACTATCTCTTATATTCCAAAGCGCAACCACGCTTTAGCAATAGAGCATTTGGCAAACGACAGCATTGCTACCTTATTCAAGAAGACAGATACTTACTCCGACTACGAGGTGCCACGTCGTCGCCATAAGAATTATGGAGCAGGCAGCTTGTTAACACGTCCTGCATTCAGATTTTTCAAAAGCTACATTCTCAAGGGTGGTTTTTGTGATGGTGCGCCCGGTTTTATCCATGCTGTATGGGATGCGTTCTATCAATTTGCGGTCGTTGCCAAATTGATAGAAGAGCGAAAAAACAAGTCATAACGCTCCTGCTATTACTTACTTTCCAAGAGTTTGCAAAAAGCCTCTCTGTTTGCTTCGAATGTAAATAAACGTTTGTGTGCTGCTCTTCCTTCAGCAAACTGCTGCTGCATTTTTTTATCTGTCAATGCTTCATGCATGGCTTTGGCCAATGCTTCTATATCGCCAACAGGGGTTAGAATACCCGCTTTACCATCATTTAAGATTTCTCGAGGACCAGTTGGACAATCGGTGGCTACTATCATTTTATCCAACAACAACGCTTCTATCATAACTGTTGGTAATCCTTCGTACTGAGAGCTATGCACAAATATCTCACACCGTTTTATATAGGGGTAGGGATTCGACATAAAACCTAAGAAATGCACATGGTCTTGAACACCACACTCTATTGTTTTTTGTTGAAGTTGCTGTAAAGACGGACCTTTTCCTATTATATACAATTCCTCTGTGTGTCCGTAATATTTTCGCAAAAGTGCATAAGCAGCAATTAAAGTAGAGAAGTCTTTTGGATATTCCTCTAAGCGTGAAATGCTCAAAATATAAGGTTTTTCCATACGCTCATCTGCAATCAACTCTTCTGAAGCTCGTTGCAACTCGTCTGTATCTACCGAATTATAAATCATACAAATACGGTCTTTCACCTCAGGATAAAATCTACAAGCCTCTTGATACATGGCTTTAGAAATAGTTACAATATGATTGTAAGTGGGTATTTTTCGCTTTTGTTTTTCTCCTTCCTTCGGATCACGCTTGTAATTTTCTTCTATCGCACTATGTATGAAAACAATTTTATTGGTTTTTTCTTTTCTTAAAAAACTACCTTGTGAACTAATAAAATCAACAACAGCATCTGCTTTTTTTACCAATTTATGTAAATTGTGCGATTGCACATAACGCCTAATGGGATTGATGAAAATCTCATCCGTTAGTTTAATTATCTTATTAGCGGGTTTACGGCACTTGTATTTTAGCAAAATGGGATTAGTGACCAAATATACCACTTTCACTTCTTTGGGTATTCTGTCGTGATATACTTCTACCTCATCTATCTTATAAGCGATAGCTAACGTTAAATCATAAGCTTTTGTCTTTAATAAATTTCTAAGATATTCTATCAATACGGTTTCTACTCCACCATCTAAGAAATAACTAATTACAAAAAGTATTTTCTTTTTCTTCATCTTTTTATCTTTCATACTTGTCCAAACCATTCTTGCACCATGTCAGTCGTTCTCTTTGCACACGCTCCAACTCTGCCAAATGTCGTCCCTCGTTGCTCTTAGATGCCTCTGGATGATAGAGATGATACACATTACCACCCATTTTCAACGCTCGCTTGTGCACACCAGCATAATGCAATCGGAAAGCCAACTCGCCGTCCTCGTGTCCCCATTGCAACAAGTCTTCGTTATAACCATTTACCTTGAACAGGTCTGAACGCCAAAAAGCCATGTTGCATCCTCGCAGGTGGTCTATCTTGCGTGCATACCTATCTGCTAAAAAGGTGCGCAAGCACCTTGACCGAAAACTATTAAGAACAAAGCTCAAAGGCAATTTCAAGGGATTTAACTCAAACTTCTGTTGAGACAATATCTGCTCACTTATCTCCTTGTCGAGCTTCACTCGAGAACCACAAACGAAGCAATTGGGCTGGCAGACCTCTAAGTGGTCGCTCACAAAGTAAGGTGACAGAATAACATCACCATCCACTTGTAACAAATAGTCGCCCGAAGCAGCCACGATAGCTTTGTTCATGATTTCTGTTCGCCGAAAGCCTTTGTCTTCATGCCACACGTGTATCACAGGCACACTACTTTCCTTTTTCAGCTGTTCTATCACTGCCCGCGTATCTTCTCCTGACCCATCATCGGCTATAATAATTTCATCTGGCAACACAGTTTGGGCAAAAATGCTGCGCACACATAGGTTCAATGCTTCCTTCCAATTATAGGTAGAAACAAGGAGAGATACTTTGGGATTGGTTGTTTCCATGTTGTTGTTCACAAAGTTATTGATAAAACGTCTTTCATGAAGGCTTCACACGCTCATATACACATCTTCAAAATGCACGAAGTCATTGTTTTCTAACGATTTATTTGCATCCATAATCCAATATAGGGGGATGTCTCGATAGAACGATGCCCATAGAGAGAAAGTGCTTTTTACGCCCATGAGATAATCGCACTGGCTAAGCAATTGCAAATCTTCGATACCAGAACCTTTTGAAAGATACACATTCGGGCAAGCCTCACGATACTTGTTGATATCCAACCGTGCATCGTTGGTACAGATAAACACATTGATTTTCTGTTGGGGATGTAATGCTTGAAATTCTTGGATAAGTCGTACATATACCTCATCTCCAAAGAAATACTTTCCTCCCTGCCACGTTTTATAGTCACCTCGACGTATATGGACACCCAAGTTGATATCGGCTTTTGGATGTTTTTGCATCCAGTTGTTCACCTTCTGCTGAATGGCAGGCTTGATACAGAATAGTTGTGCTATCTCCGACCGATACTTCCGAAACAATTCGTCATACCTACAACCCCAACCGCCACACGCAATGAGGGGGGCTTGTGCAAACTTGCGGTCTATTTCGGGAGTGTTATCGCCCATGATACAGTCCACTAAACGCAGCCGTATCAGCAGCTTTGCCAGCAGATAAGTCATCGGACGGTGATACCATTTCTTGCAAATAGCGAAATAACGATATTTATACGAGAAACGCATGGAGATGACTTTAACCCCATGCTCACGCCCGAAAGCATACAAATGCGCATATTGCAGAATGTTATTGCACATCTGCCCGTAACCTTTTACCAATATCATGGCTGTGACTCCTTCTCTCTTTTTTCAGACATTATCGTTTCTAAATCACGCAAATCTACCCTCCCTGTCAGCGCATCGTACCGTAAGTTGAACTCTTCTCTGGTTCGCTTCCAACGGTTATGGCTCCATAGATAGAGGTTTGGGTCATGCTCTATACTGGCTTGCAAACATTCAAAATAGCGGTCGGTTAGCTGGAAATCAGCCCATGTCTGCGGTGTTGTGGTGATTAACTTGAACTCACAAGTATAATATCCACGCCGTTCACGCCGCACATCGGCATAAAATACGGCTTGTCCCAAGCGTTTTATCATGCGCTCCGTACCCGTCAGCACAGGTGTATCTTGATGCATGAAGTCAACCCAATGGTGTATGTTGTTCCAAAAAGGCACCTGATCGGAGATATATCCCAAGACGAGCGGAATATTTTTCTGTCGATATTCCACCACTTTTCTCAACGATTCTGACATCGAGATGCACACGGCTCCTCGTTTTTCACGCATGTGCTTCACCATTTTGTCAAACCATTTATTCTCCAAGGGATGGTATATCTGGGCACATTGTGCTTCATTAGAAACCCAAAAAGGGAGCGAGGTAATCCATTCCCACTGACCATAATGCCCCAAATAGATAGCCGCAGACTGCCCTTTTGCTATCACTCTGTTGACTTCCTCCGTACCGATAAATTGCATTCTTCGCTGCATTTGCCGCTTACTCATCGACATCATCTTGAGCGTTTCCACAAAGTAATCGCACAACCAATGATAGAATCCTCGTATCATAGCCTCTTGTTCCGCCGCTGAAGAATGCGGAAACGATGCCATGACATTACGATGTACCACCTCATACCTATAATGCATCAGGCGATAGAGTATGAGATAAATAATATCAGATGCCACATAAAGCACCCTCAACGGTAGCATGGACAGCAGATAGGAGATGCCAAAGCCTAACCTGTAAAGTAGATTCATGCAAAGATATTTGGTGACAAATATACGCATTTCACCCCTTTCCTCCAAGTTTTTGTTTCGTTTAGTTGTTTCATTGGCTATTTTCATCTATCTTTGAAGTTCAAACAGCTTGTCATGAACCACTCACAATTACTGCACATAGGCTTTGATGCCAAACGAATTGTACGCAACAAAACAGGATTGGGTAACTACAGTAGAACCTTGGTAAAAAACCTTCTTCACGCCCAAGACCTTGACTTGGACATTCGTCTGTATGCGCCCAACGAAGGAAACGAAGAGTTGCGCAACCAAATTCCTGCGCAACCATGCGTGCGCTATGTTTACCCCACTGGCAAAAAACATCCACTATCGCAAGCTTGGTGGCGATTTACGGGCATCGTTAATGACCTGAAGCGCGACCACATCGACCTCTATCATGGGCTTTCCAACGAGTTGCCACGTGGCATCAAGGCATCGGGTGTAAAGGGTATTGTGACCATCCACGACCTTATTTTCCTGCGCTTTCCAAAATATTATCATTGGTGGGATGTGCTGATTTATCGTTATAAGTTTCGCATGACCTGTCGCGAAGCCACACATATTATTGCCATTAGCGAGTGTACCAAGCGAGACATCGTGAAATACGGACACGTTTCGCCCGACAAGATTACGGTCATCTACCAAGACTGCGACGAGGTATTCAAACTCCCTTGTACTGAAATACAACTGCAAGAAGTTCGGGAGAAGTACCATTTGCCCACTCGTTTCATCCTCAACGTGGGCAGCATTGAAGAGCGCAAGAACGTACTGCTGGCAGTAAAGGCACTCAAGGACATGCCCACCGACATTCATTTGGTGGTGGTGGGCAAGTCTACACCCTACACAGAGAAGGTGAAAAATTATATTGCACAACACCATCTGCAAAGTCGCATCACGCTGTTGCACCATGTTCCCTTTGCCGATTTGCCCGCTATCTATCAGCTGGCTGGGTGCTTTGTCTATCCCTCTCGCTACGAAGGTTTCGGCATTCCTATCATTGAGGCTATACACAGTGGACTACCTGTCGTGGCTTGTACAGGGTCTTGTCTGGAAGAAGCTGGAGGAGCAGAGTGCTTATATGTTCATCCCGATGACGTCCAAGCCATGCGAGAAGCATTGCTAACTTTGTTGAACGATATGGACAGGAGTGGTCGTATAGCTCGAGCCAAGGCATATGTGCAACGATTTGACACCGAAAACGTAACTCGCCAGCTCATCAATCTATACAAAAAGTGCATGAAATAAATGCCCCTTTTTGTCCTAAAAAAATACCAAAAAACGGTCAGAAAAAATCTTCAAAATAGACGAAGATACGCCCCATTTTTGTTCACAAATGTTGCTAAAACAACTCAAAATATGCGCTGATTTTGTTAAAGCAATGGGTGAATGCCCTTAAAGTAATACTTTTGGAGTGCTGTAAACATGGGATAAGGGGCTTATCAACATGACTTAACGCCCTTAAAGCATTGCTTTAGCGACTAAAACAAAGGAAAGAAAGGCGACGTTATCTGTACTTTTCAAGATAAGTAACTCTTATTCTGATACTTACAAAACTCTTCAAATACTGCGATATTTGCGAGCAACTTATCATCTGCGTGAAAATATTGAAGTTATAGAAAGCCTTTTGTTAAGTTTTTTGACAGTTTTGCAGGGTGTTTTTTGGGGCTTCAATCACCATGCAAAACTTCAAAAAAAACGCTATCCTTCATCACCTCACGACTCCATGCAAAGAGTTTGTACACATCAAATCACGAATTACAACTGTATAACTATGGCATCAGCTTGTCGTGTACCATTCTGTACATATATTGCCAAATGATAGCTTTTAGCTCATGCTCCATCTGTGCTTGCTCTTTCACCTTTCCCAAGAGGTTGTGCTGCATGAGCTTGTCGTCTAATCGATAGATGGCTTTAGTGTGTTGTCCATCAAATTGCAGCACGTAGCCATATTTACAATACTGATAAATACCGTTGAGATAGTTCACAGCATATGTCTCTTTCATGGGGGTTGTCATGAGATCGCAGCCAAAAGAGAGGAAAGGCTTGTTGTAGCCCAGTATGCTGAGCACTGTTGGCAATATGTCTATTTGCTGTGCAATGCCTGGATAAATGCCTGACTTAACCTCGCCCGAGGGGTCGAAGATGACGATAGGCGAACAAAAACCGCCAATATCGGTCTGATATTGCTGATGATCGCACAGGTTGGTATGGTCGCTGGTCAGCACAAAAATCGTATTCTTGTACCAAGGTTGCTTCTTTGCGGTTTCGAAAAACTTACCGATAGCCATGTCAGTATAGCGAATACATTTGTGTATCACAATGCCCTCTTCTGGATATACCTTCTTATATTGATCAGGAATCACATAAGGTGTGTGGCTTGTCACAGTAAAGCAAGCCGTCATGAAAGGCTCTTTTAGCTCGCCAATCTTCGTTGCCCAATACTGTAAGAATGGTTCATCCCAAATGCCCCAGTGTCCATCAAAGTCGGCATCTCCGCCAAATCGCTTGTCTGCAGCATAGTCTTGTCGTCCGAAGTATTGCTGGAATCCTACTTTGTTAGCAAATGCCATAAATCCCATGCTACCACGATTCGCCCCATGGAAGAAAGCAGTGTGATAGCCTTCCTTGCCCAAAAGTCCTGCCATACTGGTGTAATTGTTCATCGAAGCGGGCGACAACACGAAGGGTTCTTTGAACATTGGAATACCACAAAGCACAGATGGCATTCCGTCGATACTCTTACGACCGTTACAATAAGAATACTGGTAGGTGGCACTCTGCTGAATGAGTTTGTCTACATTAGGGGTATATCCCTTATAATTGCCATTTTCTAAATCCTTGTTCAGAGCACCAATGTACTCTCTTCCAAAGCTCTCAACAATGAGTACCACTACATTCTTCTTTTGGAACGGATGGGTAGAGACAGGACGATGAATGGGTGAGAACACTCGTTCGGCAGCTTCGAGGTTTTCAAAGTAAGGTGGCACCTCGAATACGTCTTTTCCAATGGTGCGGATAAGCGCAAAGGGTGTGTTGAGAACAATGGCACATTCGGTGGGTCTGTTGACATATTGGTTGGCATTGTTCACGGTTATAGGGCGAATACCCGACTCAAGTCCACCTCTACAAGCACCTATGGCAAGCGGTGTAATGGCGAGTAATAAGAGCAACTGCACCACTCCGAAGCCGATACGACTGCCCAGCGTGGCATAATAAGTGTGGTGGGTGCGTGGTATGAGATAGAGTTTCCACATCAACCATACCACTGCAATGGCGAGCAATAATAAGTACCAATGTCCCCATAGCTCGCCCCAGAACACATCCAGCAAGTTGTTCTCGTTGCTGAACTCACGAAATACGCTCGTAGTAGTACGACGCAAGGTGTATGGAAAATACACAGCATCGCAAAGATTGATGACCAAAGTAAGCGTATTGACGACCACAAAGACCCATTTGCACAATAGATGATAGTCTCGACGTTCTTTCATCCACAAAGGGAAGAGCATCATGACGATGTACAAGGAGTTGGTGTAGGTGATGGCAGAACGGTCGAAAATATAGCCACCCCAAAACCATTCGCCCACTTGGGAAAAGGATAAACCTTCAGAGAAATAACTGAAATTCTCTAAAAGGAATGCCACCCGGGCAATGAGATACACCACAAACGCCATAAAGATATTCACCACTAATGACGCAAATGGTGCCAAGTACTGTTTAGCTCTTTTGCTTTTAGACGATTCAACGCTGTATTTCATCTTTTCCATTTCGCTCTTTAACTTTCGTTTTTCTGTATGTCATCGTTCCTGCATATCGTGCAGTTTCTTGTAATAGCCATCTTTGTTCATGAGTTCTTCATGCGTACCACGCTCTACAATGCGCCCTTCGTGAAGCACACATATTTCATTGGCGTGCTTGATAGTAGACAGTCTGTGTGCAATTGCCACCGTTGTGCGTGTGCTCATGAGCTTCTCCAGCGCATCTTGCACCATGCGTTCGCTCTCGGTGTCAAGCGCACTGGTAGCCTCGTCGAGTATCAAGATAGGTGGATTCTTCAAGATAGCACGTGCAATAGACACACGCTGACGCTGTCCACCACTCAATCTTCCGCCTCGATCTCCAATGCAGGTATCAAATCCATCTTCTGACTCCATAATGAAGTCATAAGCATTGGCAATACGAGCTGCTTGCTCTACCTCTGCTTGCGTGGCATGGTCGACACCAAAAGAGATGTTGTTATAAAACGAATCGTTAAATAGAATCGCCTCTTGGTTCACATTCCCGATGAGTTGTCGCAAGTCATGAATACCCAAATCACGAACATTGATACCGTCAATCAATACCTCGCCCTCTTGTACATCATAGTAACGTGGTATCAAATCCACCAAAGTAGACTTTCCACTTCCACTCTGTCCCACCAATGCTACCGTCTTTCCTTTAGGTATCACCAAGTTAATATGTCGCAACACCCATTGCTCTCCATACCTAAAAGATACATCACGGAACTCGATTTGATGCTTGAATTCCTTGATAGGAACAGGATGTGGAGAATCTTGTATGGTGACTTTCGCATTTAATATCTTGTCTACTCGCTCCATCGAAGCCAATCCTTTCATGATGCTGTAACTGGCTTTTGATAGTTCTTTCAAAGGATTGATAATACTATACAGCATCACCAAGTAGTAAATAAACGTAGGACCACTGAGCGTTTGTTGGTTGAGTACTAAGGTACCACCAAACCACAGCACGATGACAATCATCACTGTACCTAAGAACTCGCTCATGGGATGCGCCATTTGCTGCCGCACATTGACTCGAAGGATATGATTGCGATAATCACTGTTAATCTTATCAAACCGCTTATTCATCTTTTCCTCGGCGCAAAAGGCTTTGATGATGCGCAGTCCTCCCAACGTTTCCTCGACCTGACTCATTGTGTCGCTCCAGAGACTTTGTGCCTTGATGCTATTTTGTTTAAGTTTACGACCAACAATCCCCATTAACCATCCGAAGATAGGAACAAACACAATGGTAAACAATGTGAGCTCCCAAGAGATTATAAGTAAGGTTGCAAAATAGGCAATGATGAGGATAGGATTCTTGAAGAGCATATCTATCGAAGCCATGATAGAGTTTTCCACCTCCTGTACATCACCACTCATACGAGCAAGGATGTCACCTTTGCGCTCTTCAGAGAAGAATCCCAGCGACAAACTGGTAATCTTGCGGTACAACTGATTGCGGATATCACGCACCACACCTGTACGAATCGGCATGATAGTGGCAGAAGACAGAAAGTATGCTGCTGTCTTTAGAAAGGTCATGAAAGCCAAAAACAAGCCTATCAGCAGCAAGGTGGTCGTAGAACCATAGGTATCAATCATCACCTGAACGTAATAATTGGCATTATTAGCTAACACACGGGGTAAATCTTTAATGGCTTCAGGCCAAGGCATGAGTGTGGTTACCTGCACTTGATTCACCTTAAACAGAATGTTAAGAATGGGAATGAGCGCCGCAAAAGAAAAAATATTCAATACTGCTGACAAGATATTGAATAAGACGGACGCCCATAAATAACGTTTGTAGGGTGGCACGAAGCGCCTAAAAACTTGTATAAACTCTTTCATGAAATTGCTAAAACTAATGCTGTGAGAAGTAAATAATCTCTGCGGTATCATGCAAAGGTAAGCCATTTATTGAAAAATGACAACTTTAACGTTATATTTTTGGTTAACAAGCAGTTTATGGATGCGTGCCAACAACCATTGTTTGTGTGATTTGTCTAATTAAATTGCTTTTGCTACCTTTGTATCATGAAACCATCAAATACGATGCTAAAGGGAACAATCCGCATATAACGGTTCGTTTCATAGCGACGTATTCACAACAAATGAGCAGTATATGGAAAAAGTAATCATCAATTCTTACGAAGATTTTGCCAATTACTTAGGCAAAGACTTAGGTGCATCCGAATGGTTAGAAGTAACGCAAGACCGCATCAATCTATTTGCAGACGCCACTTTAGACCATCAATGGATTCACGTAGACGAAGCGCGTGCACAAGTAGAAAGCCCCTATAAGAGCACCATTGCGCACGGTTATCTTACCTTGTCTCTATTGCCACACCTTTGGGAACAAATCATTGAGGTGAACAACATCAAGATGTTGGTCAACTATGGTATGGATAAAATGCGCTTTGGACAGCCTGTTCTTACTGGTAGTCGTGTAAGGATGACCGCCAAGTTGCACGCCATTAGCAACCTACGTGGCATTTGCAAAACAGAAATCAACTTCAAAATAGAAATCGAAGGACAGCGAAAACCTGCCATAGAAGGAATTGCCACCTTTTTATATTACTTTATATAAGCAAATAAAAAAGGAACTTTTCGGCAAAAGCTACCAATAAAATCACTGCAAATAAAGAGAGGATGAACGACGAAAAAGGCCAAAGAAGGAAGCTTGTCTTTTGACCTGAATGTTCATCTCTCGTATTTCGCAGTTAGTTTTTTACGCCTCTCTTCCCCACCAAGAAAGCCTTTGCCGAGCCAAAGCGCAAGAACATGTCTAACCGTACGGGGATATGATTGGTGTCATCGGTAACGAAAAAGTCGACAATCTTCTTATACGAATTGTCTTCTTTTTCCATATATGACAATTGTAAACAACGATATTTTTTCCCATCATCCGCTTTGACGTTTGTTTTCCCATGATATTTTAACATCGCAGGCATCGACTTTTCACCGTCAACCATCGTAAAGCGATAAGCGTAGCCTTTCCTCCACTTGGACACATCGAACGACCTTGCACGTAAAAAGATATTCAACATATCGAACACGCATTCGTTCTTGTAGCCCTGTCTCCATAGATGCTCACCACTACTGGTTATCTGATGTTGCTTGACATAGACTTTCTTATTGGGATAAGTATAAAAAACTTCATCTATATAATAACGTGAACCTTCTTGTGCAGCTTTGCGATAGTACTGCGGTGCCAAGTTAAGCGAGGTATAAGCTTGTAACGTATCACGCAATACAAAGAGATGATCCGCCTTACGATTCCCTCTGGTAATTAATGAAGCGCGATAACTTGGTTGTCCTTTATAATTGGAACGTACCACGGACATGGAAGCATTTCCCACCTTCACCCATACGAATTTCCAATTAAAATAAAGATTGTAGGTAAGAAGTTCACCAGAAGTAAAAGCCGTGTTCTTCATATCACACTGTGCTTGTACAGCGACTGATGAGACCAATAATAGTAATAATAATGTGATTTTTTTCAATAATTTCATATTTGTTTGTTCCTTATTTTTGTACCTCTGCGATAGATTTGCAACGTCGTGATTCTTCATCAGAATAACACTTCGTGATGTTATTTCAACATACCAGGTACATATTTTTTACCTAAGTCGAGGGCACGCTTGGCATTTCTATTCTGAATTTTGCGTTGCTGCTCGCCTTTTTGTTTGGTGATTTGTGCAGGCTTTTGCTGATACAGAGGCGTCTGGGCGAGATTCCAAGTTTCATTAAAGTCCCATTTTGCACGACATGTAATCTTCTTTGGATAATAATAAACTTCTTCGGGCTGCCTATTCTCATCATAATTCCCCGTGTCCCAGCGACCATTTCCATTCGTATCAACAAACAAACGCGCATAATAATCGCCCGGTTTTACATAAAAGAATTGTGCTTCACCATTGACTACAGGCGCCTGCTTCACTGGTTTATCCGATGTATCAAGCAACTGAACCACCATGGGCGCCTGCTTTGCGCCCGCAATGGTTAATAGAATGGTGCTTAACTCATTATTCGATTGAACAGAAAAGCCTTGTTTCTTCTTCGTTGATGCCACTCCATAGATATCAATAAAAGCGGCACTATCAAGTTCAAGACTATACTCTATCCCTGGACGCCACTCACCTCGCAAGACATAGTCGCGCGTATGTTCCAAATAAGCCTTATTGAGAGCCTTCACGGTAGTATCTCGGTGTTGTTCAAATTCATACGGAGAGACGTACCAAAGCGTGTCATGTTTGGCATAAAGATGTATCTTGGACGTGTCAATCTTTGCCAAAGGAGTTTCAAAATGAAAGCTTACATTCTTATCAGCCGTCATTGCCGAGCCAGCGGTAACTTGTACATCCAAGTTTTCTTTTGGCATAATAGAGTCGTAAGGCTCGCCTCTTTTTTTAGCTTTCTCTTGTTTTTTTGTCCACTCATCTATCTTTTTCTGTTCCAATTTTAATCGCTTTGCATACGGAATCTTAGACAATAACGAAACAGTATCCACTTGTTGAAGCAGATGTCCCAGAGAATCGGTGGCTTGATAGCTTAACTGAACCTCTAATGTGTCTTGATGGATGAGTGTTGTATCACGTAACCAATACGTCAAGGTGTCGCCTCGAGGGGTCGACTCCATGATGAAAGCATCCTTATCATTAAAGTTAAGACCTTTTATTTGCGGGAGTTGGTCACTACCATAACTAAAAAACAGCGAAAAGAAGTTTGGCTCTTTACGCTCCGTCTTAATGAGATAGCGATTTGTCTGTATCTCGGTGAAAGCCCTCAACGTAATATCATCTGGCAAGAAATGTGTATAATTCACTTGCAGAATATTCTTGATATGGAGCGAATCTGCCCAAATCGTATCTTGTCGAATATCAGGTTTAGAGCTTGGAGTAATCAGGTCATGCGTGAAAGCCAATTTCTCACTTTTCTGATTATAGAAGTAATTTCCATCTACATCCTGCAAAGCGTAAATACGATAAGTGCCGGGAGCAATGCCACGAATGGTGAATTTGCCACGACTATCGGTTCGAGACACGCGCAACATGGGCTTATGTCGGAAGATAGAGTCGCTATGATCGGCATAAAGACCTACCAAGATTCCCTTAATAGGCTCTAAATTTTCGGCTTCCAATACATAACCACTTACCTCCATGGTATCAATCTTTGAACCTGTTGAAAAACTATAAGTATAATTTCCCAATGGGTTACCCTCGTTGTTATCCGAAATTGCATCGCTAAAGTCGACCGTATAAGTGAGGTCTGGCTTCAAAGAATCTTTCAGTTCCACCACGATTCGCTTTCCTTGCGACTTGATTTCGGGCGATTCTATCTGTGGAGGAGAGATGACAACCTTCTCTGTTGGATTGTCAATCTTAATAAATTCGTCAAACTGTATGTATATTTTCTTATCCGTGACATGTACAGAACCCTCCTTAGGTGACGTACTGACCACTTTTGGAGGAGTCTCGTCGTACCATCCTCCATCGGGACTTCCCATGCGAGCACAAGACATCATCATGGAAGAGAAAAGCCACAAAAGGAGAACATACCATGCTGCGCTAAGCGAGAGCACCTTGCCTGCATTGCAATGAAGTGACTTTAGGTAATTGAAAAAGTACAAATGACGCATTTTCATTCAGTATAAATGAGAATTATCCCTTAACAAGATTTTGTTCAGAGGTATTGAGTTCGAGCAATTCCTCAATAATCTTTCTACTATTAGACAAACGTGGAACCTTGTGCTGTCCACCCATTTTCCCTTTCATTTTCAGCCAATCATTAAACAAATTGGTGCGTGCCACGATGATATCCAAATGTTGCAGTGTGACATTGTGAAAACGTTTGGCTTCGTAGTCACTATTTAATTCCTGCAAACGCTTGTCTAAGATAGACGCAAATTGTTGTAAACTCTTTGGTTCTTTGACAAACTCAATCAACCATTGGTGTCTACATTTGGCATTACTGTCCATATATACGGGTGCTGCGGTGTATTCTGAAATCTCTGCACCCGTCTGCTCGCACGCATAAGCCAACCCTTTTTCTGCATTGTCCATAATCAATTCCTCACCAAAGGCATTGATGAAGTACTTTGTACGACCAGTAATAATGAATTTATAGGGATTTTTTGAGGTAAACTTCACAGTATCACCAATCATATAACGCCACAATCCAGAAGATGTAGAGATGAGCATGGCGTAGTTTTTATCCAGCTCAACGCCCTCCAATGGTACGACTGTGGGGTCTTCCTTTACCCCAAATTCATCCATCGGAATGAATTCATAGAACACATCATAGTCCGTCATTAAGAGCATGGAAGAATCATCTAAGTCGCTTTGTATGCCAAAGAATCCTTCGCTGGCATTATAGGTTTCCATGTAACACATCTGCGGAGAGGTGATGAGCTGCTCATACTGCGGGCGATAAGGTGTGAAAGGGATGCCTCCATGGAAGAAAACTTCAAGGTGAGGCCACACTTCTTCCAAATGCGTCTTGCCACTTAATTCCATCACTCTCACCAACACAGACAGCATCCAAGAGGGAACTCCTGAGATATTCGTTACATTTTTATGTAATGTTTCCTTTGCAATACGGTCTCGTTTTACTTCAAAATCTTGCAAAAGTGCCGTAGACTTCTTCGGCACACGCATCACATTGACAAGAGGATTGATATTTTCTATTAGGATTGCACTAAGGTCTCCTACTAAAGAGTTGTGTACATTATAATTTGGAGAGTGGCTTCCTCCTAATATTAAGGCTTTTCCGTCAAAGAGCCGACTATCAGGACGATTGAGAAGATAGAGCGCTACTGTGTCTTTTCCTCCTTGATAATGGATGTGATGAAGTGCCTCGTTGGACACGGGTATGAACTTGCTCTTATCATTAGTAGTACCTGACGATTTGGCAAACCACTTCACTTGACCGGGCCACAACACATTCTCTTCCCCATGTCGCATGCGGTCAATGTCACTTTTCAGTTCTTCATAAGTACAAACAGGCACATTTTTTACATATTCCTCATACGACCTTATACTTCCAAAGAGATGGCTACGCCCATACTCTGTATCTTTAGCCTGCTCCAACAGGTTCATCAGTACCTGCTGTTGCATTGATTCAGTGTGTCTGGCGCATCGTTCAATCTCTTTTTGACGCGACAGAAAGAATTGGCTTGCTATACTTGTTAGCCCCATTTTATTATCGTGCAGTTTATCAGTTTAATATGCAAAAATAACCTAATCTTTTGTAACAAACGCACAATTCACGTATTTTAAGACACATGGCACACGGGGTTCTCCCTATTATAAATAGGTGGTTGACGGCGAAAAACCATCTTTTCGTTTTGTTTCAACAACAGCCTTTAGGAATGAAACGCATGGCACGGCTTACCTC
Organism: Hoylesella timonensis S9-PR14; assembly: GCF_000762405.1. Classification (GTDB taxonomy): domain Bacteria; phylum Bacteroidota; class Bacteroidia; order Bacteroidales; family Bacteroidaceae; genus Prevotella; species Prevotella timonensis_A. The sequence goes on from NZ_JRPQ01000006.1 coordinate 53,892, forward strand.
ATGCGCTTCTTTTGCTTCTCTTCTTGTAACAACCATGACGCTTCAATTTTATCATTTTTAGATAAAGAAATGCGATGTTTTTGTCCTGTTATTTTACCAAAAAACGGCCATCTAAAATCTTCAAAATAGAAAA
>NZ_JRPQ01000007.1 GCF_000762405.1 Hoylesella timonensis S9-PR14
CATGCTTTAATGCCGCTGAAGCATGTGAATAACACCTCTAATACATGTTTCCAAGGGCGTTAAATCGTTGTTCCAGCTGTAAGAGACGTTTATTTTGTTAAAATCAGCGCATTTTTGCATGTCGTTTGCCTATTTATTTTTTCTATTTCGGAAATTTTCAATGGTCGTTTTTTGGTAAAATAACAGGACAAAAGCCACTCCAAACTGTTGTCAAGAATGGTAAAAAGTAAAAGAAGCGGCTCTTTCTTTAATGAAAGAGCCGCAATAGAACTTATGTGCTGTTGGTGTATGTATTGTCTATTGTCAAGATGACATATTTGGGAAGCTGAACTTGTTTATGCAGGTAACAATTGAGTTTGGTGGCAGCTGTGAGCTGCCCACCTGTTCTCGCTTGAGTGTCCCTTTACTTGAACACCAGTTCCTCTTTAACAGTACTCTTTTCGATTGAAATAGTGTCACCCAAATTGAGTTCTCCTGACAATATCAGTTCTGCTATTTTATCTTCTATATATGTCTGAATGGCTCTCTTCAAAGGTCGTGCTCCATATTGTACATCGTAACCCTTTGTAGCAACAAACTCTTTGGCTTTCTCGGTAATTTTAACTCGATAGCCCAAATCCCCCATGCGCTTGAAAAGACCAGTCAACTCTATATTGATAATCTTCTTGATAGCATCTAAATCAAGTTGGTCGAAGGTGATAATCTCGTCTAACCGATTCAAGAACTCGGGTGCAAATTGCTTGCTTAGGCTTTTTTGTATGATGGCACGAGCATACTCTTTGTCCTTGTCATTCTGGCTTAAGCCTAAACTTCCTCCAGCATTAAATCCGACCCCACGTCCAAAGTCTTTTAGCTGTCGAGTTCCAGCATTGGATGTCATAATAATGACAGTATTTCTAAAGTCTACGAGTCTGCCATTTCCATCTGTCAATCGTCCTTCGTCCAAGACTTGCAGCAACATGTTGAACACGTTTCCATGTGCTTTTTCAATCTCGTCCAACAAGATAATAGAGTAGGGATGTCGCCTTACTTTTTCAGTTAACTGTCCTCCTTCTTCATATCCTACGTATCCAGGAGGTGCACCAACAAGCCTTGAAACATTGAAACTTTCGGTAAATTCGCTCATGTCAATTCTAATCAAGGCGTCTGTGGAGCCAAACATGAACTCTGCTAATTTTTTAGCCAAGTACGTTTTACCCACTCCCGTAGGTCCCAAGAACATAAAAGCTCCAATGGGGTGGTTCGGATCTCTGAGTCCGATGCGGTTTCGTTGTATCGCCTTCACCATCTTCTCAATAGCCATATCTTGCGCTATTACCTGATGTTTCAACTCATCTGCCATTCCTTTGAGTCGAATGCCCTCTGCTTCTGCCATCTTTTGAACAGGAACACCCGTCATCATAGAGACAACATCAGCAACGTCTTTTTCTGTGATACGTGTGCGTTCTTCCAATTTCTCATTCAACCATTGGTTGTTGAGGTCTTCTAATTCTATCTCAAGTTCCGTCTGTTTATCTCGATAACTGGCTGCCAATTCAAAGTTTTGGTTGCCTACCGCCTCTTGCTTTTTAGTCGTTACAGTGCTTAGCTCCTTTTCCTTTTCTGTGATATAGGCGGGAACCTCTGCATGTTGAAGGTGTACTTTCGAACCCACCTCGTCCATGGCATCAATAGCCTTGTCAGGAAAGAATCGGTCGGTTACATATCTTTCTGTCAATTTGACACAAGCCAGGAGGGCATCATCGGAATACTGAACATGATGATGATCTTCATATCTATCTTTGATGTTATGAAGTATTTGCAGCGTTTCCTCCTGATTTGTTGGCTCTACCAATACCTTTTGGAAGCGTCGCTCTAATGCTCCATCTTTCTCAATAGAGTTTCTATATTCATCTAATGTCGTTGCTCCAATGCATTGGATAGTACCTCGTGCCAACGCTGGCTTCATGATATTTGCAGCATCCATGCTACCGGGCGTGCTACCTGCACCAATCAACGTATGTATTTCATCTATAAAAATGATGATATCAGGGTTTTGTTCCAGCTCCTTTAATAGTGCACGCACTCTCTCTTCGAACTGTCCTCTATATTTAGTGCCTGCCACAATCGCTGTCATGTCAAGGCTTACCAATCTTTTGTTGAATAGCACAGGGGAAGTTTTGCGCATGGCTATGAGTTGTGCCAATCCTTCCACAATTGCACTCTTGCCAACACCAGGTTCTCCGATAAGTATCGGATTGTTTTTCTTGCGTCGCCCTAAGATTTCGACAACACGAAGAATCTCTTTCTCTCTACCAATGACAGGGTCGAGCTTAGAAGATAGTGCTGCGGCTGTAAGGTCTGTAGAAAAATTATCAAGAATAGGCGTCTTGCCGTTTCCTCGTTTATTTTGGAGCGTTGTTTTTGCCCCAGAACTCGCACCCATATTGGTAGAATCTCCATGGTTGCTAAATGATGTATCTTCCTCTTCATCAGGCAAATCCAGTCCACTCTTGGTGGGTTTCGCCATCCGTTGAAGGTAAGTAAATGTATCTTCGTAATTCATATTGTTTAATTCTAAAACCTGTTTAGCACCATTATCTACTTGATCATGCAGAATTGCCAGTAGCAAATGGTGTACGTCTACAGTTTGTGAGTGTTGTATTCTTGCTTCTAAAACAGCTAACTTCAGAATGTTGCTTGCCTTTTCATTGAGGACCAACTCTGATGTATTGAGGGGTTGGTGCACTTCTTCCTCTCGTAATCTGTTTTCAAGTTCTGCCTTAACCGTAGGTAGATGAATTTTCAACCGTGCAAATACGTCTTGAACAGGGCTGTTTTTTTCTCTCAACATTCCTAACAACAGGTGTTCAGGTCCAACAGACCGACTGGCAAGTCGTGTAGCTTCCTCTCTGCTAAAAGCCAGCACTTCAGATACTTTTGGTGAAAACTGACTTGTCATATATCTTTTACCTTTCTTTTCTTGTTATAATGTTATTATTGAACAAAATTCGTGCCAATTTATAAAATACGTTGAATGCTAATATGAGAGCTATCGCTTAGTTGAACTGTTTCTGTGACAATTTCCAGATGTTTTCTACATCCTTTTAGCATTTTGGGTAGTTGTACCAGTCGTTGTCTTTTTTGTTGCGTCACTCCAAATTGTCGATAATAGGAGAGGGCGCTTGAGAAATATTCGTATGCCGTTAGCCAATGATGCTGATAAAGATAACAAAAGCCCAACCTATAATACGCATCAGCTTTTTCGTTGGCATGACATACATTGAGAAACATCTCAAAGTATGTGATGGATTCTTGATACTCTTTCAGCAAGAAATGGCTTTCAGCATTGGCATAGTAATAAACAGCCTGCTCAGCAGGAGCCAATACGTGGAGTGCTGAGCTTACCGAGTCAAGATAGTTGCACGCTTCTGCATAGTTCCAGAGTTGATAATGGCACAAACCAATATATGCTCGATACCTCGGATTCAGTTGATAATCTTTATCAAGTTGATGAAAAAGATTGAGCGCTTCCTGATATTTTTCGCTTTGAAAATAAGCCAAAGCCATTTTCAAACGTTCTGTATCGTCAACAGTTGGACTGGGAGAAGGGACAATTCCTTTTATTTGATAACAAGTAGAACCAAACACGATGAGCCATAAGAGGATAAAGAACTTTTGCTTCATGGACGATTTACACTTTTTATTGCGTATAAAAATCAATGACACGTTGAATGGCTCGTTGACATACTGGGCAAAAATCTGGCGTCTCATTATCGCGCATTCTACAATGTAATGCGGGTCTATAGACACCTTTCAGAGCGTAACCAGCACCTTCGAATAACCCTATTGCTGAATTTTTACCTATGAGGTCTTTCCATTTTTCATCAAAGTTTACCTTTGTTGTGATATTAGGCTCCCAAGGTTCAACATCGGTAGGATACATATCTATGCTTTCAAAATCATAAGCGTATTCATCGGCAAGTCCAGCAAAGCTATGCCCAAACTCATGAACGACAACGGGTTTGAAAGAAGGATGGTGCGTCATCGCTAAATTGTATGAGTTCAAAATTCCCCCTCCACCATATTCTGGTGTGTTTACTAATATAATAATGTGTTCATAAGGAGTGCCTGCCAACCAGTCGTGAACCGTTTTTAATCGTAGGGTAGTGAGGTATCTTGCACTATAAAATGTGTCAAAATGAGATTGGAGTGCGGTATTTTTCCAAATTCCACGCGAAGGAATACTGGTTCCACTCTCTTCAGAGGGTGCTTCAACAGCAATGATGTTAAATTTATCTTTCATCGAACGATAGGGTTCATGAGAAAAAATTGCATCCGTTGCTTTTTGGGCATCACGTAAAAAAACGTCCATTTCATCGCTTTTATAACCCTCAGCAAGGTAGGCGATATGAATACATCGAGTTGTATCTTTGGCTTTTTGAATCGTTTGATACGGTGTGATATGTTTCTCTCCAATGTGCCTTATCAAGATATCTGACGGTGCAACGATATGCGTCAGCTCCACAAATGGGTTACGTCGATTGTCATTCAGTTGTATTGTAATATCAACAGTATCTTTGGGCAGAGGTATTAAAAACACATTTTCGAACGATTTCATCGAAGATTTCGCTTCTTCATAAGTGAGCCATTCTTGAAAAAGAGTAGAAAAAGAGTTGCGATAGATGACCGTTTTCGATTGATGATCACGAACGATGATCTGCCCATTTCCTTCCATGGGAACTTGCGATAGCCGCTGTTTTTTGCCATACCAATGGGGGAGAGAATGAAGTTGATCGATTGCGATTTGTTGATGAACCGCATTACCAGAGAAAATGTAGTCGATTCTTAATGTACTGTCACAAAAGTAAGTCGCAAAGTTTTGTCCACAAGCATTACGAGGGATTACTGTTCCAATAACAGAAAGAATAAAAAGATAAAAACACTGACGATATCTCATAATAAGTATTTAATAATCAATTTCTTGAATCAATTCCTGAATATAACTTCTTTGCCAATCTTGCTCATGGAGCTTACGTGTACCAAACATTAAAATGTCTATATCCATCTGTATTTTTTGAAGAACACGATCCGCCTCTGTATTTCCACAAGCTTTTTCTATATTCTTCAATATTTGTTGTACTTGGGGTAAATCTTCATCTACTTTCGCATAAGCTAAACAATTGTAGAACAAATCAGAATCCATACCTATGGGTTTTGTCCATTTCATGTTCGTAAACAGTATATCATGCCATGTCTTACGTAATAAATCCATGGCTTTCTGAATGTTCTGCTTTTGGTTGACGTTTGTGCCAAGAGCTATCAGCAATTTTTGTTTGTCACTCATATTGGCAAAAATACTAATAATTATTAAACACATTCCTTTTTATTGTGCTTTTTTATGATTTTATGTAACTTTGTGCCAATGAGTAGTGACAAGAAGAAAATTATAATGCTCACACTTCTATTTGTTACGTCTGTCCATTCATGGGCGCAAATGAAGTGGAATCAAGCTTACCAGCTCTATATCAATCAGTATAAAGATTTGGCTATCAAAGAGATGTTGAAATATAAAATTCCAGCCAGCATCACTTTAGCACAGGCTGTCTTTGAAAGTGGAGCTGGAAGAAGCCGTTTGGCTCGATTGGGGAATAATCATTTTGGCATTAAATGTCACGACTGGCTTGGTAACACGATAAATGAAGACGATGATGATTTTGGCGAATGCTTCAGGGCATACGATAACCCTTTGCATAGTTTTGAAGACCATAGCAAATTTTTGGTTAACAGTCCTCGCTACCGAAGTCTCTTTAGCCTAAAACAAACGGATTACAAAGGATGGGCGCATGGTTTGAAGGCCTGTGGATACGCCACTAATCCTCAATATGCATACAAATTAATTGAGCTGATTGAGCTTTACAAGCTATACGTGTATGACCAAGCAAAGGGTTATGATAATTTTATGGCAGATGAGGCCAGCATCCGAACCAATGTCAATAATTCCCAGCCTTTGCATCCCATAGCAATGTTCAATGATAATTATTATCTACGAGCTCGTCAGGGAGATACTTTTAAGCTCATAGGCAAAGAAGTTGGTATATCATATCGAAAAATTGCAAAATATAACGAACGCCATAAAAACGACCCCTTACAAGAAGGTGAAATTATATTCTTAAAGAAGAAGCGCAAGAAAGCTCCAAAAGTATTTAAGAATCATCCACATATAGTAAAGCCTGGAGAAAGCTTGTACATCATTGCACAAATTTATGGTATGCGACTTTCAAGTCTTTATAAACTCAATAACTTTGACGTGGATCATACTATTAAGGTTGGCGACAGCATCCGTGTTTACTAACAGCTTTATCAGCTACATGATTCGTTGAATAGTGAAAATAAAAAATGAGCAGTACATCCTAAAATAGCACATCATTAAGAAATATTAGAATGAAGTGTCTTCATAATGAAGTAATACTTTTAGTTTCACTTCAAGATAAAGTGAAAACATCAATCCAAAAGCGCTTAGTTAATCAAGATAATCGTTATTATGATAAATATAATAAATAAAATAGGTTTTTGACATCAAACTAAAGAACTAAAAAAGAAGGAGAAAATTAAAAAAGAACGAGATGACAAAAGAAGACTTGCGAATTATATTTATGGGTACGCCGGAGTTTGCTGTTGCCTCATTGCAGGCACTTGTGCAAGGAGGATATCATGTTGTAGCTGTGGTTACTCAACCGGATAAGCCTGTTGGTAGACATCAACAAACCTTACAAGCTTCAGAAGTAAAGAAATATGCGCTATCCCAAAACCTTCCTGTACTACAACCAGCGAAACTCAAAGACCCTGAGTTCTTAGCACAGCTTGCTGTTTACAAGGCAGATTTACAGGTGGTAGTAGCTTTCAGGATGTTGCCAGAAGTTGTCTGGAGCATGCCACGATTTGGGACATTCAATGTGCATGCCGCCCTTCTTCCTCAATATCGAGGCGCAGCACCTATTAACTGGGCGATTATCAATGGCGAAACAAAAACTGGAGTGACCACGTTTTTCTTAGATCATAACATTGATACAGGGCGCATTATCATGCAGAAACAGCTTCCTATCCCTGAGGATGCCGACGTAGAATATGTATATGATAAACTCATGGTGTTAGGAGCTGAAATATGTTTGGACACGATAGACCAATTGTTGGCTAATGACGGAAATATTGCAGCGACGCCACAGGAGCAATTTGTTCAATCGGAATATAATTTGCGTCCCGCTCCTAAAATTTTCAAAGAAACATGCGAAATCAATTGGAATCAATCCGCTAAAGACATTTATAACTTTGTGCGTGGACTGAGTCCTTACCCCGCAGCATGGACTACTTGGAATATCAGCAAAGACGATCCAACGAGCAAACAGGTGATGATCAAGATTTACAAGACACGACTAACTGGTGAAGCGACAACAGAGAAGCCAGGTTCGATCAATACAGACCAAAGAAGAATATATGTAGCTACCACCACCGAATGGCTTGAAATTACAGAATTACAGATGGCTGGCAAAAAGCGAATGAATGCTAAGGATTTCCTCAATGGCTGGAGATAAAGTTGCGATGCGTTAAAGACATCGGCAAGCTTTGAATTGTCGGACCCATAAAGAGAAGCAAGTTTAGCTCTATCGATTACCGCTGTATATATGTTGCTTAGAAAATATAAAAATCTTTTTTATCTTTAAGTAGAATTAAAAAATCTTATTATCTTTGCATGATATTTTTATTGTATGTCGAACTACGATAGACAATGAATCTTTCATAAGGCGTCGTGGCTGGCTCAAAGCTTGCACTGTGTACAAGTCATATACCATTCATATGCCATAAATGATTATTATTCATAGAGATACAACACTAATCAATTCGCTATAAAAAGCTCCACAGCGAAACAACTCGAATAAAATATAAGAGAGTTGGGAGAAAAGAAAACGATGAATCAACAAGAAGATATAAAAAACGCAATTGAAGTAATGAAGCAAGGGGGAGTAATCCTCTACCCTACTGATACAGTTTGGGGAATTGGTTGCGACGCAACGAATGCCGAAGCAGTCGCAAAAGTGTACAAAATCAAGAAACGAGATGACTCTAAGGCACTCATCTGTTTGGTAGATTCGGATGCCCGACTACAACGATATGTGAGAAATGTTCCCAATGTAGCATGGGACATCTTGGACATTGCCACTAAGCCCACCACAATTATCCTCGATGGTGCCATAAACTTAGCCCCGAACTTAATAGCAGAAGATGGAAGCATCGCACTACGCATTACCAAAGAACCATTTTCTCATGAACTATGTTACCGATTCCAAAAACCATTGGTAAGCACTAGTGCGAACATTAGTGGCGAACCCGCTGCAGCTAACTATAATGATATTAGCCAAGAACTCCTTGATGCAGTGGACTACGTTTGCTTTTCACGCAGGCAGGAACACAAACCTCATACGCCCAGTAGCATCATCAAACTGAAAGAGGACGGTGAGGTGACGATTATCAGGAAATAGAAAGCGAGCTATTCCTCCTGATGTTTAGATACTATTTCAATTATCAAAAGAAACACAGATAGCGAAAGTTAATCGCATAGAACATTTGTAAAAAGAAACAGGAAGGGTCACTCACCTATTCTGATTATCCTTAAAAAAACGTACATGCTCATTAATGAGATAAACAATTGGCGCAAAGAACATCTGACCACTCGTCAGATAACGGTTGTCTTATCTTTCTTTATCGGCATCTTCGCTTCTGTAGCGGCTTACGTGTTGCACTTTATCATTCGCCAAATACAGTATCTTCTTACTGCACGATTTGACACAGACACGTTCAACTGGCTTTATTTGGTATTTCCCGCCATCGGTATTTACATCACTACCCTCTTTGTGCGTTATATCGTGAAAGACAACATTTCGCACGGTATCACGCAAGTGCTCTATGCCATTTCTACAAAGAAATCACGCTTGAAAGTGCATAACTGCTGGTCATCAGTTATTGCATCCGCTATCACCATTGGTTTTGGAGGTTCTGTAGGAGCTGAGGCTCCTATCGTACTGACTGGTTCTGCGATAGGCAGCAACTTAGGACGACTGTTTAAGATGGACAACAAGACCCTCATGCTGTTAGTGGGATGCGGTGCTGCCGCTGCCATTGCAGGCATCTTTAAGGCCCCCATAGCAGGTTTAGTATTCACACTCGAAGTGCTAATGGTAGACCTGAGTATGGCTTCTTTGCTGCCTATCCTCACCTCGTGCGTAACCGCAACTGTCTTTACCTATATCTTCACGGGCAACAGGGCTTTGTTCGATTTCACCTTAGATAGTGCTTGGAATATTGAACGTATTCCAGCCAGTATCTTGTTGGGACTCTTTTGCGGGATAGCAAGCTTATATTTTATTCGCATGATGACTAAATGCGAAGGAGTATTTGCGCGACTTCAGCATCACCCTTATGCTAAACTGATGTTAGGTGGAGTCTTACTTAGCTCGCTTATCTTTTTATTTCCTTCTCTTTATGGTGAAGGCTACGATTCGCTGAATACTCTTTTAAATGGAAGAACGGAAGCCGACTGGGATGCTGTCATGAACAATTCACTGTTTTCAGGGCACGCAGAGTTGTTGGTACTCTATATCAGTTTGGTATTGCTCACCAAGATTTTTGCCACGTCGGCAACTAACGGTGCAGGCGGTGTAGGTGGAACTTTTGCACCTTCCTTGTTTGTGGGAGGCTTCGGAGGATTCTTATTTGCACGAGTTTGGAACATGAACCAAATTGGCGTGTATATCCCAGAAAAGAATTTTACCTTGCTCGGTATGGCAGGCGTCATGGCAGGTGTCATGCACGCTCCCTTGACGGGTGTCTTCTTAATTGCAGAACTTACAGGCGGTTATGACTTGTTTTTACCCTTGATTATGGTCAGCATCGTTTCGGTGATGGCCATCAGTATTTTTGAACCGCACAGCATATATGCCATGCGACTGGCGAGACAAGGACGCTTGGTGACTCACCATACAGACCGCTCCGTGCTTACATTGATGAGTTTGGATAGTGTCATTGATAAAAACTTTACCACAGTAGAACCAGAAATGCCATTAGGCGAGTTGGTCAATGCGATTAGTAAAAGCCACACAAGTTTTATACCAGTGGTAGATACCGCAGGCGTCTTGGTGGGAATCATCGACATCAACAAGATTAGACATGTGATGTTCCGCACCGAACTTTATCATCGATTTACGGTAAGTCAAATTTTAATTCCTCCTCAGGCTACTTTAGGTATTCATGACTCTATGGAAGAAGTCATGGAGAAATTTGACAAAACCAATGCCAACTACCTCCCCATTGTAGATGTCAATGACCATTTAACGGGATTCGTAGACCGCACACGTCTTTATTCTATGTATCGGAAGACTGTTGCAGACTTTTCTGCAGAATAATAAAGAGTTCCCCACCCTTATTCTATTGGCACAAAAAAAATCCTGAACAACTGTCAGGATTTCTATTTTTTGCTTTTAAGTGGTACCACCAGGAATCGAACCGGGGACACAAGGATTTTCAGTCCTTTGCTCTACCAACTGAGCTATGGCACCATTTCTTTTTTGCGATTGCAAAGGTAAGTATAAAATATAAAACGACAAAATATTACTTATAAAAAAATGTGCATTTAGATTTCGTTAACATTCTCACCACATCAGCTATCATTTGATCATACAATAAATGAGTGTAAGAAACTGATGACCCAAGACTCTCTCCCCTTTTCCAAGACACTTGCAACATAAAAAGCCGTCAGGTAACGACTACAAACAAAATGGAATAATAAAGTTGTATCACGAAGACATAAATAACTAACCACGGTGAAATGGCGGTGATACCTGAAGTTAATGAGTTGAAGATATCAGTTAGCGAACTAAAAGATGCATTGATTAATCCATAGGTAATTGAAAATAGTGTCAACAGAAAACAAACAAAAGGAATAAGACTTCTCGAAAAACTGCTTGGGAAAAGTTCGCCCGTGACGCTTAACAAAATGGCTTGCGGCAAGAAAGTCATCAAAAATAAGACGATAGCAAAGAAGACAAGTTCTGCCACTACCACCTTCAAGGCAAATCGCTGACGATAAGAAATATTTGAGAAATACACAATAGCTCTTGACAATCCACTTGACCGCAAAGCGCCATAAGTCATTCCTGCCAAGACAAGCCATACCAAGAGTGGCGAAGCTAAATTCGAAGTATATTGACCCAAGAACCATCTTATCCCCTCGCTACTTAACATGGAACGTACGGGTAATGTTGGAAACATGACCGTGACAAACCAAGAGCCAAGTATGACTAATATTTGTAATACGATGAAGATAAAGATGGAGATGGCAAAAATCTTATGTTTCATCTGGTTGCAAGTTATCTATGTCGAGTATTCTTAGTTCAATGGCTCTCACTACCAATCGTGTAGCATTGATGCCAACCCCTTGATTTCCGTCAGGGAACAGTTTTTGTATTAATTCACTTTGCCGTTTTTCCAAACTCTTTACACCAAAAGGCATACCTCGTAGATTAGTGATTTGCTCTTTAGTGTAGCCCAAAGCCAAATGTCTTAAGAAGCGTTCATCATATTCATCAATCTCGTAATTGATGAAAGCTTCTTGTTTCATAAGTTCGTTATTTACGGTATGCTTAAATCTGTCAACTATTTTTTCTAATATCGGCTGATTGAAAACCATACGCTTACCACTCATCACACTTGCCACATCACCGCGTGTAAGCAGTTCACCACTTTTTAGAATAATACCGTCACAGCCTGCATCCAACACGTCTACCCATAACTTTTCATTCAAAATCTCGCCCGTAAAAATCAGCACTTTCACTTGTGGATACATGGCTTTCGTTTGACGGCAAATCTCTACGCCAACCGTTGTTGAACCAGCCAAACCGAGATCAAGCAGCACCAACTCGGGGATTTCCTTCTTGATGAGTTGCCAATATGCCTGCTCGTTAGCAGCAGTGCCTATAATTTCGGCTTCTGGGATTTCATTCTTGAAAATACCTTCTGTACCCTTTAGTTCCAAGGGTACATCTTCCACTATGATAATTTTAAATTTTTCCATGTTTGGTTCGTTATAGTTATTAATATGTGTACGTATCCATCTGCAAGTCTCCGAGCTTCAATCCCACAAGCACGGGCATTGGTTGCCTCTCCTAATTCTCTGATAATTTGTCGACACAACCAAAACTGCATATCGTGAGTGTCTGGCGTAAACAAAGCTGAGAGGGCTTCATCGGAGAGCTGAAGATTTTGCATCGTCAAATCAATGAAGGTGTAGGTTTCATCTCGTTGATGAATTTGCATGATAGGCTTTGCTTTATTCTGTTGTTGAAGTATATCAAAGAGGTATTGCAGCAGTTCATCATCCACCCTTGAAGTATTATCTACTTGGCGCATGGCTTGTGCGCTTAGTATTTTGAACAAATCTCTATAATAGGTAGAAATCTCTTTTAATGGTGCCAAGTTTTCATCCTTTTTTTCTACTAACAATTTTATTTTTGAAGGATAATACATTGTTTCGTGCTTGAGGGTCGACAAACAATTATCCAACACGCTGTTACTGATGTACAACTGTGAATTTTCGTAATCGCTGCGATGCAAGTCGTCTTCCAATATTTCCATTTCATGAACTTGCACCTCTTCTGTTTGAATGCGCTGCTTGAGTGCACTCTGAATTTGGGCGACAATGGCATTGAGACGTGAAAACTGCGGATTGAAGATTTGTTTGTTAGAAGCCCAAAGCTTATTTATCTTTGCCAACTTATTCTTTGCACTGTCTTCACCCAACAGCACTTGATTGATATTGTCAATTTTATGAACACAGAATTGATAATATATTCGATGTCGATAATACAAGAAATAATAAGCTGGGAAAATAAGAAGGAATATGAACGAAAGCAATGCTATGGCAATATTTTTGTTACTCTCCGACTTTTGCATCATCTTGACATAGGTACTTAACGTATTATCGGCACTTCGTTCGCGAAACAATTGGATATAAACTTGATTGTTGTAGGAGTATAAGTTCCAATATTTCAAGCCTAATGCTGCCACTGCCACCTCATTGCGCATGGACAGAATGAGATTGTATGGCATTGAAACATGCTGGTGCAACCATTGTATCTCCGCTGGCAATGCCGTACTGCCAGTGATGAGTACCATGGTATCTGCTTTTTGAGGGTATTGTGCTAAATACATCTTATTCAGATAAGAAATGCAACTGTCCGCATAAATCAGTGTTTTGTGAAATGTTCCGTTAATATTACTTTGATAAACACTGTCTGCAAAAACGCTTGCCATGCTTGCGGCATCTTTGTTTATCTTCATAGAGGCATTACCATGAATTGGCGAATGAGCCGAAGTCAACAACTGTTCGGCAAACAATGGCATCGCTAATTGGCTACCCAAAAGAGCCACTGTCAACAGGAGTCTGACCACCCCTTTGGGCAACCTAAAGAGAAACTTACTCCCCTTTTGATATTCACTTTCTGCTTGAATGGTACAAACGTCAAAGATTTTACTAATTTTCTTCACTACTGTCCACGATAATCTTTTAACAATTTCTTGAAGCTCCTATAAATA
>NZ_JRPQ01000008.1 GCF_000762405.1 Hoylesella timonensis S9-PR14
TCTATTTTGAAGATTTTAGATGACCGTTTTTTGGTAAAATAACAGGACAAAAACCTTGTTTCGAGAGTGCCTTCGTTGGTTCGTTTGAAACAAACAAAAAACTTGGTATTACAGTAAAACAACATTTTTTAGTGAATGAGTCATGAACCAACAAGTTATTAATAGGTGTTGATAGAAGAAAGTTTCGCTTTTTCTTATTACCTTTGCAAAATAATAAATCTATGAATGTACGCCGTGCCAGTCTTGGAAAGCGTGACCGAATGCGTGCATATTCAATTTAGGAAAAAGAAGAAATGAAAAATTTGATAGGTCTCTTGATGCTCCTCTTGCTAAGCAATGGGTTGTCCTCTTGCACAGAAAAAAAGCAAGATTCCAATATTATTGCTACCAAACCGAAGCCAGCACAGAAGAAGGAAACGCAGTCAATGGGCGATTACCACCAATCAATGCCTGTGGAGTGGTTGGGCACCAACTATGTTGTTGAGGTGAGTAGACAGTCGGATAAAGCTTTACCTTTGGCAGATGACGGCATGGGAAACAAGTATTATGACAATCAAATTACGCTCAAAATTCTTCGACAAGACCACTCTGAGTTTTTTAATCGCACGTTTTCTAAGGCAGATTTTGTGTCGTATGTAGATGAATCGTATCGAAAAAACAGTGCCCTTCTTGGTATTGTGTTCGACAAAGCCGAAGGTAATTATATTCAATTTGCGGTTAGTGTAGGCTCGCCCGACAAGATGAGCGACGAGTATGTACCCTTGGTGATGAAGGTTTCTAACTTAGGTGCAATCACTATTCATAAAGACACGCAACTGGATACGCGCAACACGAGGTTGGATGATACAGACTCGGATCCGGAAGAAGAGGATGATATTTAGCACTCGAGTTGTTGAGTACTCTTTTTTATGTGCCTTGTTACTTAGCTGGCGTTCATGATTTGAGGCATTGAACTCCTATTGGGAAGTGTGTTTCTTGTTTCATGAAAACCAAGCGTTTAGAAAAAATAAAAAAGACTTAATTTATTTGTAAGTCCGCTCTCTTTACATTATCTTTGCATGGAATAGGCACTTTGTAGAGAATACAATGGAAGATTTAGGTTCGCCTTATCTATCATTACTTTATGTACTTGTTTGTATAAAGGGAGATTCTGCTTCACAGTGCTACGACCTTTTGTATAAAATATCACAAAGATAAAGAGAATGAAGAAGATATTATGCTCATGGGTTATCCTTTCTTTCATGACGGTTACCGCCTTTTTAGTAAGTTGCGGAAATAGTGCAAAGAAAGATTTGAACCACCTGCTCCTTGAACTTGCTGGAGACGATGCTGTCATAGATCACGATGACTGGATGACGATAGAGTCGTTCCTTGATAGTCAGAAAGCAAATTTTAAGGAGTTTTATGAGGGCGGAAAGCTTGATAAAGACGAAGTAAAAGAGTACATAGAAGACTTTTTTAGTCGTGGGCGTGAGGCGAAGAAGATAGATTTCGTAGGGATGAATGACGAACCCATCAAAATTAATTTCTTCTTAGAACGGTCTGGCTCCATGATTGCTTACGACTCTCCGCAAGGCGATGGCTCATTCAAGGCAGCCATTGTGCAGATGCTGAACAACTTGCCAGGCAACAATTCGCAGCATAAAATTTATGTAGTGAATAGTTCTATCAATCCTTATCCGCAAGGAATCCAGCAGTTTGTGAACGACAATGACATCTTTGCGACAACAAAGGGCATTGGCGATCCAAGCTACACGGACTTCGGAGCCATATTTAATCAGATACTGAACAAGACGAAAGACGATGAAATTAGCATCTTGATGACTGACATGATTTATTCTACAAAGAATATGATGGGCGTCAATCCGCAGAAAGTTTTCGCTGAAGCTCAGAGCATGACCAATACAGTTTTCAAAGATGAAGTAAAGAAAAAGTCCATGCTCATTGTTAAGATGATGGGGTCTTACGATGGGTTGTACTATCCTTACAATTCTCCCAGTAAGGGAACGGCTTATCATGGAAAGCGACCTTATTATATTGTGATAGTTGGAAATAATGAGAACATTGCTCGTCTGACCACTGATCCCGACTACGGATCGTTTGCCAAACTGTCCGAACTCAAAGGATATCAGAACATGTATCTATTCGAATCCGATGATGTTTACGAGCCTTATTATTCCTTGTTGTTAAGTCATCCGAAGATACGAGGACGCTTCCAGCCAGAAAGAGGGCAAGGGTCACAGATTAAAGATATAGAAGGAGTCAAGCAAGATAAAAACAGTGGCGACGTTCGGTTAGTGTTAGCGGTTGACTTAAGTAAAATGCTTATTGACGAAGATTACTTGACAGACATTCGCAACTATAAGATTGAGTCGGACGACAAAATCACCATTGAAGAAATCCGTCCTATCACTAAAGCGGATATCACACCAGCCGAGAAGAAATATATCGGTTCTGCTACACACCTATTTATATTATCCTTTGAGAAATTATCGAATAATCAGGATGTTGATATCAAGCTGATGAATCATTTGCCAGCGTGGGTAGCAGCTTCATCAAGTGATGATGACACCACTGTTGACAGTAAAACCACTTTTGGACTGAAATATTTATTACAAGGAATATATAACAGTTATCAAAAAAAGTCGGATGGAGAGCCCTATTACTTTGAGTTGGAATTAGAATTTAAGAGATAATTGACAGCTCAAAAAAACCACCAAAAAGAATACTCATAGGTACTTGCCACAATTGAAGAACAATCCTTTGAAATATGAAAAAGAATACCATATTATTAATTACAGGAGCCATATTGACACTCCTTTTCATTATTTTTTCTACTCCTCTGTTTGAATCTCTCTTCTATTCTCGGGAGTTTTCTAACGAGATGTACGCCGCCAACTTATATTTGGTGGTCGCTATTGTCACTGCAGTGGTGGCATGGGGGCTATCTGGAATTTACTATTATGTCATCAATTCGGTGAGTTTTTCACGTTGGTATCATTGGTTAATCATGTTATGTGTTGCCGTGGTCATCGTTCCCCTCATTACCTATGCCTACGCAGATCATGTATTTGCAGATGATGGGTTGGACTTTAGTGGGCAACTCTCAGCCTTCTGTATCATCAATCTTGCAGTTGAGGCGGTACTATTCATCATTGCGAGCTACTCCATGCGTTGGTGGTCTTCCAATTGCAGGCATACGCCAATACCAGAATAGTAGAAAGATGTTTGTGAAGTTTATGAATTATTAGAAATATTATTGTGAGACTATTTTTGTTTTTAGTAGGTGGAACAGGGTCGCGTGTCATGCGTCCTCTTCTCATGCAGTTTGCTGCTGGGGTACATCCTACAACCGAATCGGGTAAACCGATGCCACTGGAAGTCATTCCTATCATCGTAGATCCACATAAAGCAAATGAAGATTTGAAGCGTACCGACAACCTTTTGCGCTGGTATAAACAGATACGGAAATCTCTGTATGGCGAATCGGTAGACGTAACGCATGGCTTTTATTCCGTGAAGATATCAACATTGAGCGACATCCTGCCCAATGGAAGTAACCTAAGTGATACTTTCATCTTCAATATGGGTTCCATTGCTTCCCAGAAGTTTCAAGATTTTATTTCTTATGCAACGTTAGATTCTGGCAATCAAGCGTTATGTTCGATGTTGTTTTCTAACGACCAACTCAACACAAAGATGGACATTGGTTTCGTTGGATCGCCCAATATCGGCTCTGTTGCCTTGAATCAGTTCAAGGATTCAGAAGAATTTCGACAATTCTCCAATGTGTTCCAAAAGAATGACCGCATATTTGTGGTGAGCAGCATCTTTGGAGGAACAGGAGCAGCTGGCTATCCTATTATTGTGAAGAATATCCGAAATGCGGGGAACAACATTCAGATTAACAACCGTGGTGATTTGCGTGATGCTAAAATAGGAACGCTTACCGTGCTTCCTTACTTTAATGTGCAGCAAGATGAGAATAGTCCTATCTCGCGAGCAGACTTCATTTCTAAAACAAAGTCGGCTCTATTCTATTATCATGATAACCTGACAGGGATTCGACAAGGGGGAGTTGACTTGCCTAAGTCGAAGGTGAATGTATGTTATTACTTGGGGGATGAAGTACCGAGTAATCCATATTTTAATGATCCCGGTGGGAATGGTCAGCGTAACGATGCCCATGTAGTAGAATATGTTGGTGCACTATCCATCTTAGACTTTTTGCAGATACCCGATGGTCAGATGGAAACAATTGATGGAATGGCACTCAATCCTATATTTAAGGAGTATGGATTGGCAAACGACAAGCGAACACTCTCATTGAAAGATTTTGGTATCTCTACTCGAAATCAAATCAATAAGCAAATGGCAAAGTTTTATTTAGCTTATCTGTATATAACCAACCAACTTCAAAATGATATTGGACGAGGGTACACAGAAGACAAGCCAGAGATAGGAAAGAGTTTTGTGTCGACAAGTTTTTATAATACATTGACCAGTAATTTCTTTGTTGCTTACCGCACATGGTTAAAAGAACTCAAAGTAAACCAACGGAGCTTTATTCCTTTCAATCTTACAACAGATAAACTTTCTGACGCTCTAACGGATATAGCACCAAAGACTGGTCTGTTTAAGTCAACCATTGATTACAAGACAGTGCTCTCTACATTGAATAAAACGAGCCAACAAGCTACGAAATCTCATAAGTATGGTGAGGATCAAGTGGCATATAAACTCATGGATTTGTTGGATCAAGCCTTGGATAAGCTGTTGGATGAAAAATATAACTCCATAGTGTAATATAAGTTGAGCCGTCATATAGAAACGATATTTCATGTCAAAGATATTATCATATAATAAGAAAACAACGGGAGAAGGATGGATTCCTCTCACCAGTCAGTATAATGCAGACGAGATAGCAATGATAGAAGACCCTAATGATGGGCTATCTCAACAACCTCGTACCGCTATTCCGTCTCCATTTGCACAAATGGATTTGGTAAAAAACGCATTCAAACGGCTCTCCATGCACGAACGTCTACAAGGAGAAGCAATGGATGAAAAGCTTGTTGCAAATGCGTTAGATGTTGCACAGTTGTTTTTCAATTATTCCGAATTGCGTAATCAATTGCATATTATTGAATGGAATCGTAGTACAGAACTACAAAGATTAAAGGACTCACCACAACATCAATTGTTGGGTGAAACGCTTGAGATGTTCCTGCAACAAGACCAAGAAGCTTTTAATTTTGATTCTATGGATAGACTTTATTTCTTGGTTTATGGAAATCAAGTCATCGGATCAACCTCCCCAGTCACTCTCTTTATGGCTTCGCCGAATGCGAAGGAGGGGATGTATGATTTGCCTGTGGAGCAAAATGTCAATTTGTTTGAGCTTTGGCGACCACTCTATATGCGTGATGCACGGTTCATCAAATACATTTATGCGCTGTTTACAGCCTATCCAAACTTGAAGAATCAATGCGAGGAAGTGAACAGTTATCTGATTACTAATTTCTCTCTTTTGTCGAAAACAGTACAAGATGAAATACTAAGTGAAATAGGTAATCCTGCTGCTATGGATTTAGGACATGTGGAAAATGCGCGTTCATTCTTGGAAAATAATTTCATGCCTCTTGATGAAGGCATACAAGCGCTGGGCGTACCCTTCTATTCAGCTCGCCCAGAGGATATCCAACAGGCAATTGCCGAAAGTGATTTTAAGATGATTCCTTCACGTTCGGTCGAGGATGTGATACCTCTGGTGTTGCAAAATCATCTTCTTGCCACGCAAGTAGATTCTTTCAAATACATCACAGGCACTTGGGATGACAACACTCAAATAACTCCAGCAGACTATGCTGTTGCTCCAGAAAAGCGTATCCTACCTGCAACGACTCATCAGTATCCTTGGTTAACCGACGATGACTTCTTCCAACCGTCCTTAATCAAGTTGGATTATACGCTTGACAAGGATTGTTTCTTTGAAGGAAATCTTACAGTTGGTTCACGAGAAATCGACCAGTGCAGTTTTGTTTTACCATTGAAGCCTCTATATTTTAAGTATTTTGATGTACAAGACCTTTGGGGAACCATTCAAGGAAGACCTCGTTTTGAACTTCAACATACGGTGTCAGGAAGTATAGAAAAGGTGACAGCTATCTTGCGAATACCTGTTAAAAAAGAAAGACACTTCATCACGCTTCAACGTACGTATGTATCAACCTCTAACATTGATTTTGCTTTCGATGAGAAGAACAATTACGGACACTTTATCACAGTGCCTTTTGCCTTGAGTGTTTTTCCTTTTGTTCGAGCTCAGGGCTTGAAACAATACAACGTGCAACTGGTAGATAGGGCTTTGGGTGCTTTGGAGAATTTCAATATTGACTTGACTTTCCTTAAAAATGGCTATCGAAATGGAATGCAAGAAGATGAAGTTCTTATCCGTAATCGTTCATTAAAGTCAGAAAAGCGTGTAGGTTCTACTTATTATCGTTTGCAAAGTGATTTTGATTATATTGCTATCACACTATCTGATGATCACGGAAACACCTCCGCACAAGGTGTTCTTTGTCCTCGTTGGCCATCTTATGTCCCTGGACATGATGCGTACACCTTTTCCGTTGACTTTGGAACAACCAACACTCATGTTGAATCCATGAAGGCTGATAACATGCCAGAACCTCTTTCTATTAGTTCTACAGCACGTGAACGTCTTATCGCAACGTCCTATAATGGAGAGAGTATTTTATACGATGTCATCATGAAGCAAGAATTCTTGCCCAAAGTGATTGGAGAAAGTTATGGATTTCCACAACGAACGGTATTGTCAGAATGTGAGCGATTAGATGCCATGAACGTCGACCAAATTGTTGCTTTGGGTGATGCCAACATCCCTTTCATTTACGAAAAAGAATCGATAGGCTATGGAAATCGCATTGTTCCTAATCTGAAATGGTCTACTGAGATGGCTAATAGCAAGCGAATTAGGGCTTATCTCATGGAGTTGGCGTTGTTGATGCGTACCAAAGTCTTGTTGGAAAATGGTGACATTACAAAAACTCGATTGGTGTGGTTCTATCCGCTATCCATGAAAGTGGGCAATGTGCGTAAGTTGGGCGAAATGTGGGCAAAAACTTTCACAGAAGTTTTTGGCATTCCAGTGACGAATAACAATCTCATTCAGATGCCCGAAAGTGTGGCTCCTTACTATTTCTATAAGAGTTCGAGCTCGTTTAAGGGTGCCGCCAACACCGTAGCAAGTATTGATATCGGTGGCGGCTCAAGCGACATCGTTGTTTATGAGAGCAATGCGCAGCAACCAACTATCCTCACTTCGTTCCGTTTTGCAGCGAATGTCCTGTTTGGAGATGGATTCTCAGATGTTCCGCAGGGCGACACAAACCCCATGTTAATTAAGTATGTGGATTACTTCAAACGCTTGTTCGATAGCGATGATGACAGATATGGAGAGCTAAATGGTATTTTGGACGACATTACCGCTAAGCGTAAATCAGAAGATATCAATGCTTTTTTATTTTCGGTCATTAACAATAAAGTGGTTGCCCAAAATGATGTGTTCTCTTATAATATGCGATTGAATGAGGACGAGCCGCGTAAAATAATTTTTATCTACTTCTTTGTCACCCTCATCTATTATGTCGCAAAGATGATGAAGCATCGAAATTTGGATATGCCACGCAGCATTATGTTTTCTGGTACGGGTTCAAAAGTCCTTGATATCGTTGGAACGCAGCGAGATTTGGATTTGATTTCGCAGGCTGTTATTGAGCGTGTGTATGGTCAGAAGTACAATGCAGACGGGTTTAACATTGTCATGGAGAAGAATGAGCCAAAGCAAATCACTTGTCGTGGCGCATTGATGCAGGTGAATGACAGTAGGGGCGTGGAAGAAGTGATGCAGCTCAATCGTTTAATGGATAGCTTTGACAATTCCATTAAGTACAACTATTCAATGATAGAGAAAGAAACTGTGCGCTATGAAGACATGGAAAATCCTCAAGTGCGTGCACAGATAATTGCGCAAGTGCGTGAATTTAATGATTTCTTCTGCCAGTTGTGTGAGGATATTCACGTTGTAGATCGTTTCTTGGTGGACAACCGAAGCCTACAGATGTTCAAAGAGTTGGTGAATAAAGACTTGGAACATCATCTCATCAATGGTTGGAATTTCGTTAATAAGAACCAAGAAGAGAAGAATGGAAGTGATGCAATAGAGGATACACTCTTCTTTTATCCTATTATCGGAAGTATCCGTGACAATCTTATCAATCATCTGCATTAGTGCAATGTGGACAATAGAAAAATCAATATGTTTGAAAGTAAGATAGAACGGCAAATACAGTCTTTGCTCGAACCCTATGAAGATAGAATCCAAGAATTGGAAAGACATCTTATTCAACTGAATAAACGGGTAGAATCTTTAGAACAGCAAATCGAGGCACATTCATCCCATCCGATAGAAATCTCTACGGACAAGGAAAACAAAGAGACGGTTGCTGTTCAGGCATCTATTGTCAATTCCGCCCCGACAGATATGCAGACAGCGGGGAAAGCGCCTCAACATCGCATCTTGTTCATGACAGCTCCCAACGATGAGGGTGTCTTTGCTGGAAGTTCGGAAACCGAACAGGTAGGAAAAAGCATTTACCAGTTAAGCACCACCGATGGTGTTCATGGAACGTTTATCATGCTCGATACGCCCGATGCCATTGCTACTGCCATGATTAGTGTGTCTCAATTTGTAAAAACCGCTTGTAAGGTTCAGGGAAATTTGTCGCCTTATCCTCAACAAATTCAGACCCTTGAAGAAGGAACTGCCGTCTTGGAAAATGATTCTTGGCGAATTACGAACAAGGCAATTGTAAAATTTGGTTAAGCCCATGCAGGTGCTTATGTCCTAAAAACGTGAAAGAGAATATGCAAGTAAAGTGTCCGAAGTGTAGGTTGCGATATGAGACAAACATTCCATTTGGCATGACAGAGGTGTCGTGTGTATGCCCCAGATGTGGAACTCCGTTTACTCATCTTGTAGACTCTCAACAAGAGGAGGACACTGTCAGCGAATTTGACCGAACGGAAGGGGTGTACAACCAGCAAACTCCAACCGACTCTCCGCAGGGAGGTGTTTTGGATAATGAAGAAACCTCAAGTGATACGCCTGCTGGCAGGACTTCCACGACTTCACATCCGTCGTCATCTGAAATATTAGATTGGCAAAAACCGAACGCTTCCACAGCCTCAAAGCCGAGTCGCCCTTCCTCCGTAACGGGTAAAGCAACACCCACACAACAACAAAAACAGCAGGGGCATTTTTATACTTCTTGCACTTTTATCTTTTTTGTTGTGCTCATTATGGTTGTATTTAGCATCAGAAGTTGTTGGAAGTCGGCTAAGACGCATGAGTATAATGGTGCATCTTTGTCAGAAACTACAATGGGGGTGCCTTCTCAAGATGATAATTCAACAGCCGTGCA
The DNA here is from genome assembly GCF_000762405.1 of Hoylesella timonensis S9-PR14. Lineage (GTDB taxonomy): Bacteria > Bacteroidota > Bacteroidia > Bacteroidales > Bacteroidaceae > Prevotella > Prevotella timonensis_A. The sequence goes on from NZ_JRPQ01000008.1 coordinate 9,507, forward strand.
GGACGAATCTGTCGATCCTTATGATGAAATTCATCCAGGCAAAGCACCCAGTTGGATTCAGGGAAACTGGAAGTTTACGACCGAATATGGCGACATTCTGTTGTCCATCCATGGAAACAAAATCACAGAGAGCATTGACGGAGAAAAATCTTCTGGAACGTTTTACTACGAAAATCGAAAGTTGGTATGTGATTTTGGCGATCCTAACAATATCATGATTTATCGTTTGGACGTTGAGCGACAGCAGATTGATGCAGGCAACGGCATGTTGATGACGAAAGAGTAGGAAGAGCAATGACTCTCTCAGCTCCACCGAAAGCGGGGGAACTAAGATGATTGGACTACTTATCTATGTGACAAGTGCAGGTATAAAACACTGAAGTTTGTACTCGTGCTTTCTTATAGCGAAAAGAACTTCCCGCTTTTTTGATTGTTGCGGGAAGATTCAGTCGTTACATTTGCATCCCCCTTGTTCGGAAGAGTAGGGGGAAAATTTTATTCCAAAATCTGTGCAGCGTGTTCTTTCACCTTGATTTCTTTCGGTGTAATAATACGTTCCACCTTACCTTCTTCGTCGATGATGAATGTGGTGCGGAAAGTTCCCATGTATTTTCTGCCGCACATGCTCTTCTCACCCCATACGCCAAAGGCATTGTTCAATGTCTTCTCTGTGTCGGCAATCAGTGGGAATGGAAGTTCATGCTTCTCAATAAACTTCTTGTGCGATTTCTCGTCTTGCACGCTCACGCCCACTACGGCATAGCCTGCATCCAGAAAACGTTGATAATTGTCGCGCAGATTGCATGCTTCTGTCGTGCAACCGGGCGTATTATCTTTCGGATAAAAGTACAACACTAATTTCTTACCCTTGAAGTCTGCCAACTTCACTTCCTTTCCATCTTGGTCGCGTCCTAATATTTCGGGCGCCTTATCTCCTATGTTCATTTGCTTTTAGTTTTGTACCCACTTTTCAGTTCATTGCTGTTAGTGGGCTAAGTTATTACTCTACGAAGATAAGAAAAAATATCCAACTATCATTATCTTTTTCCAAATTTTCATTTTTTCAGATAAAATGTTTGGTGGTTTTTGTCCTGTTATTTTACCAAAAAACGGTCATCTAAAATCTTCAAAATAGA
>NZ_JRPQ01000009.1 GCF_000762405.1 Hoylesella timonensis S9-PR14
GGCATACTTTGAAAGAATTTAAGATTTGTTAGTCCTTTTATCAAAACACAGAAAACCATCCTCTGCAATTGCAGCATGAGCACTCGCTGAAGTCTTGTTTGCACCATCATGCCATCCTACTAATTCGAATGTGTATTTGTAGCCAGACTTCTCTACTGTACCAGCAGCGGCATTTTCATCCCAATTAGAATATTCACCAACAGTTCCATCAGCTTTCACAAATTGATAACGAGTATTTACATATTCACGCAAGTCAATACCCTTATCATTATTCCATGCCAATTTCACAGTTTCAGTGTTATCTATAGCGTCCTTAGCTGTCTTGTAAAGCCAAGATGGAACTGCGTCAGCCTGTGGAGCATACTTAGGATTGTTCAACACAAGGTTCTTATAAGTATTAGCGCGTACAGCTGCATAGTCTGATGTAACTGTTGCATCGTCATCAGTGTATTGCAAAGCAAGAACTGTAACTTGCTTATCGTTTGCAATAGATTTAATCACATTACCATTGTATGCTGCATGTACAGTAGCATAACCTGCTTTCTTCAAATCAACAGACTTCATCGTGAAAGCTGAAGAAACATCTGCACTTGCACGAGTATAATCTTTATTGAACGCTACAAATTTATACTTCGCTACTTCATCACTCATCTTAGCATTAGTAGGATTCAAGTGATAAGTGGCAGCCAAATCAGGAGAAGACACGAAATCATCACCTACTGTAGGTTTATCTGTAGCAAAATCTCCATTAGCATCTACTTTAGCAACAGTCAAAGCTTTGAAAGCAAATGTGTTAAAGTCGAATGCCTGAATACCATCATAATAGAAATCAGGAACGAATACAAGAGATTTCAAGCTGTTTGTAAGAGAAATCACAACAGGATCAGACTCTGCACCCTTAACGTTAAACAACTTCAAGAAATCAGCATCCTTAACAGCTGTGATAGTACCAGGAGCCAAGAAAGAGATCTCTGTTGGAGTGGTCTTACCGTTTTCTACTAAGTCAAACTTACCTGTCTGTGCATTAGGAACATAGTATTTACCAGCTTCACCCTTGTCGCCTTTGTCGCCCTTAGGTCCAGCTTCACCCTTGTCACCCTTGTCACCTTTGTCACCTTTAGCACCATCCTTACCAAGTGCCTTATACTCGGTAACTTGACCGTCTTTAACCCAATAGCCTTGCTCGTTAATAGTCCAAACAGTACCGTTTGCACCATCCTTACCATTAGTGATCTCAAATGTTTTGCCATTACTCATCGTAACTTTCACACCATTATTAATAGGTGCTACGCTGGTAATCACACTACCACTCTCAATCAGTTTTTTAATCTCATCAAGTGACTTCCTGAGACCGTCAATCTGTGTTTGCAGATTGTTAATGTCATCATCGTAGTCCTTACAAGATGTAAACGTACCAACAGAAGCTGTAATCAATGCTCCCATTAGCAACGTACCTAAGAAATTCTTTCTCATACGATATAAAATTAAATAAAACAATAAAAATTAAATATATACTTATTATTCAAAGACGCTTTGATTTTCCCGTAGGAATCCAAGCCATCTGTTTTTTACACACCAATGATTGTCCTTTATGTACATAGTAACCCTATCTCAGGCAAATTATTTTGGTGCATATATAGAGATAAATATTAAAACAAACAAATAAAAATCTTCTTTTTTTAATATTTAGACAAGTTTTTTTATTTAATCTCTCATTTACACGCAAAATAACACGTTATTTCTTCACTATATGTGCCGTTCTCCCCATATAATAAGGTATCGGTGTGAAATGTCATCAGATGAATTTGTTTAGAATTCTGCACTCTTGGGTGTGCGTGGGAAAGGAATCACGTCTCGAATATTCTGCATTCCCGTAACAAAGAGGATGAGACGTTCGAAGCCTAATCCAAAGCCACCATGAGGGCAAGAACCAAATTTACGAGTATCAAGATACCACCACATGTCTTTCATAGGAATGTGGCGACGTTCGATTTCACCCAGCAGCTTTTCATAACTTTCTTCACGAACCGATCCTCCAATAATTTCACCAATCTGTGGGAAGAGCACATCCGTACCTTGAACCGTTTTACCGTCTTCATTGATTTTCATATAGAAGGCTTTGATTTCCTTCGGATAATTGTACATGATGACAGGTTTCTTAAAGTGGTGTTCCACCAAATAGCGTTCGTGTTCACTCGCCAAATCCATTCCCCATGATACAGGATATTCGAACTTTTGTCCGCTCTTTACCGCTTCTTCCAAAATCTTGATGCCTTCGGAATAATCAAGTCGCACAAAGCTACCGTTTACAACGCTCTGCAATCGTGTCAACAAGGTTTTGTCAATCATCTTGTTTAAGAACTCAAGATCGTCCTTACAATTGTCCAAAGCCCATTGCACACAATACTTGATAAATTCTTCTTCAATGCCCATCAGATCGTCCAAATCTGTAAAAGCAATTTCGGGTTCAATCATCCAAAACTCTGCCAAATGGCGAGGGGTGTTGGAGTTTTCTGCGCGGAAAGTAGGTCCAAAGGTATAAATCTGTCCTAAAGCGGTGGCACCCAGTTCACCTTCCAACTGTCCTGAAACGGTGAGCGATGTCATTTTCCCAAAGAAATCATCATCATATTTCACCTTTCCTTGTTCGTCGTGCGGTAGATTATTCAAATCTTGCGTAGTTACTTGAAACATCTCACCTGCTCCTTCTGCATCCGAGGCAGTAATAATAGGTGTATGGAAATAAAAGTAACCATGATCGTGAAAATACTTATGTATAGCGATTGCCATATTGTGGCGAATGCGCATCACCGCTCCAAAGGTGTTGGTGCGCAAACGCAGATGTGCATGCTGTCGCATATATTCGAACGACTGCCCTTTTTTCTGCATTGGATAATCGCTGCCACACAAGCCATAAATCTCAATTTCTTTTCCTTGAATTTCTACGGTTTGTCCTTGTCCTTGACTTTCAACCAAAGTACCAGAGACACATAAGCATGCGCCTGTTGTGATGTTTTTAAGTGTTTCGGGGTCTATTGTTTCCGGGTCAACGACTATTTGTACGTTCTTAATCGTTGAACCATCATTCAGTGCTATAAAGTGTACGGCTTTACTACTGCGATGAGTACGCACCCAACCTTTTACCAGCACTTCTTGATTGAAGTCTGTACTCTGAAGGACATCAATAATTTTTGTACGTTTCATTATGTTAGTTTTTTAGTTTACGAGTTTACGAGTTCACAAGTTTACGAGGTGACAAGTTGACGAGTTGACAAGTTGACGAGCTCACGAGTTTACAAGTTCACGAGTTTACAAGTTTACAAGTTAATACTGATGGCTTGTCGTCATTCGCAATCGATTATAGGCGACATTATGAAACCATCAACTTGTATACGAGTTCACAAGTTGACGAGTTCACAAGTTAATACCGATGGCTTGTTGTCATTAGCAATCGATTATAGGCGACATTATGGAACCATCAACTTGTCAACTTGTCAACTTGTCAACCTGTCAACTATATATCTCAACTATTCAAATGCGCCCATTCTCAGCATATCTACTTCCTGAGCGGTGAGGAATCGCCAATCGCCACGACGCAGATTCTTTTTGGTTAAACCTGCAAACTGCACTCGATCCAATTTGATCACTCGGTAGCCCAAGCTCTCAAAGATGCGACGCACAATGCGATTTTTACCACTATGGATTTCTATTCCTACTTGATTTTTCTCTGTCTCATTTGTATATTCTATGGCATCTGCATGGATTTCACCATCTTCCAACTCAATTCCCTCAGCAATTTGTTGCATATCGTGTGCAGTTACATTTTTATCTAAGAACACATGATATACTTTCTTCTTTAGAAACTTAGGATGAGTTAATTTGCTTGCCAAATCTCCATCGTTGGTAAACAAAAGTACCCCTGTAGTGTTTCTGTCTAACCTTCCCACAGGATAGATACGCTCAGGACAAGCATTTTTCACTAAGTCCATGACCGTTTTTCTTTGTTGCGGATCATCACTGGTGGTCACGTAATCCTTGGGCTTATTCAACAGCACATATACTTTCTTCTCTAAAGAAACAGGCTGATCATGGAACACCACCTCATCCGAACGTAGGACTTTCGTTCCCAATTCTGTTACTACTTCGCCATTTACCTTCACTACCCCAGCTTGGATAAACTCATCAGCTTCACGCCGGCTACATACACCAGCATTGGCCAAATATTTATTTAATCGAACAGGAACTGTCGGGTCGATATGCTCTTCATTATATTCAATCCGCTTCTTCAAACTATATTTTGCATTCGGGTTATAGTTAGGGGAATGTTGACGATAACCTCCTTGCTGGTAACCGCCTCTATTGTAGCCCCCACGACTTTGATAATTTCCACGTGGTTGATACCCTCCTCGATTGTAACCTCCCTCTCGAGAGTATCTACTCTGACTGTCATTGTTATTATAACGTGGGCGATAACCACCCTGGCGAGACTGATATCCATTCTCGCCATCGTTGTTGTATTGAGGGCGGTATCCATTAGACTGTCGAGATGTATAACCTTCCTCTACATCATTATGGTATCGAGGGCGATAACCTTCTTGTCGACGTGACTGATAGCCACTTTGGTAGTCACGACGATAACGAGAGCGATATTCTCCTTGCTCATTATTCGAATAACGAGGTCGATAAGGACGCGAAGGAGTTCTTTCTACATTATTATTTTCTAAATTATTCCCAAAACCCTCTGGGCGAAAGCCACCCTCACTTGCTGGTCGACTCATCCGTTCACCATCATAAGGACGTTGAATGCGACGACGAGGTTTTCGTTCACCGTAATGCGCGTCTCTTTCATTATTTCCCGAAGGCCTTTGGTAAGTCTCACGACTTTGATTGCCCTGCTCTAAGGATTGCTCCTGAAAATTCTTTTCTAATTCTGAATCCATCATTTTTAATCAACTTTTCTGTGTAAATAATTAGCCTCACGGCTGATTTTGATATATTTTTATTTTCTGATTTTATTATCGTAATAAATAGGTCTGAAAAACCGAAACGTTTAACATGTCGTCCACCTCTCAAAGGCGTCACTCTTTGTCCTCTTTCACACTTACACACCTGTATAATTATGTGGCGTTATCGCCATCAGTTCTTTTTTTATTTCGTCACTTACATCCAAATTCTGAATGAACTCATGAATGGTCTGTTCGGTCATCTGGTGGTTGGTACGAGTCAATGCTTTCAACGCTTCGTATGGATGCGGATAAGCCTCGCGACGCAAAATGGTTTGGATAGCCTCTGCTACCACTGCCCAAGTTTTGTCCAAATCTTGATACAGTTTGTCTTCATTCAAGATAAGCTTGCGTAATCCCTTCAATGTACTCTGAAGCGCAATCATTGTATGTCCTATTGGAACACCGACATTACGCAACACCGTAGAGTCTGTTAAATCACGTTGCAACCTACTCACTGGCAATTTCTGAGCCAAGAATTGTAAAATAGCATTGGACATCCCCAAATTACCCTCGCTATTTTCAAAATCTATCGGATTCACCTTGTGGGGCATAGCACTCGACCCAACTTCTCCTGCTTTGATTTTTTGTTTAAAGTACTCCATGGAAATATACATCCAAAAGTCTCTATCCATATCTAACACAATGGTATTGATACGGCGCAAAGCATCGAAGAAAGCCCCCATGTGATCATAATTACTGATTTGGGTGGTGTATTGCTCTCGCTGCAAACCTAACTTCTCCTGCACGAAGCGATTGCCAAAATCCTTCCAGTCGATGGCAGGATAAGCCACATGATGTGCATTATAGTTTCCTGTAGCACCGCCAAACTTAGCACTCATCTTACAACTCTCGAGAAGCGTTAACTGCTCACGAAGTCGATAAACATACACCATGAGTTCTTTGCCCAAACGAGTTGGCGAGGCAGGCTGTCCATGAGTTTTTGCCAACATTGGCACGTCCTTCCATTGGGCGGCATAGGCTTCCAACTGTTCTATCAATTCTTCAATACAGGGAACCAACACTTCATGCAATGCCTCCTTGATAGACAAAGGCACACTGGTGTTGTTAATGTCTTGTGAGGTAAGTCCAAAGTGAATAAACTCTTTGAACGTTTCCAACCCGCCTATTTTATCAAATTCTTCTTTGAGGAAATATTCAACCGCCTTGACATCGTGATTGGTCACCTTTTCTATATCCTTTACACGCTGTGCAGAAGTTTCATCAAACTCTTGATAAATATCCCGAAGACGCGGAAACAAAGAATGGTTAAAGTTTTGGAGTTGAGGTAACGGAAGTTCGCAAAGGGCAATAAAGTACTCTATTTCCACACGTATGCGATAGCGAATGAGCGCATATTCTGAAAAGTAATCTGCCAATGCAACTGTCTTGCTGCGATATCTCCCATCAATGGGCGAAATGGCGGTTAAAGCATCAAGTGTCATCATTTTATTATGTATATTTCCTAAAGGGTAGCATCAGCCCAAAACAATCGAACTGTCTTCATTTGCAAAGATGCATCCTATTTTCTGCAAAGATAGCGCAAGCCGAACACAGAGAAAATTTACTTCCTTTGTTAAGGCGCATCCTATCTTCTGCAAAGATAGCGCAAGCCGAATACAGAGAAAATTTATTTTCTTTG
>NZ_JRPQ01000010.1 GCF_000762405.1 Hoylesella timonensis S9-PR14
ACCCTAGACCCACTGATTAAGAGTCAGTTGCTCTACCAACTGAGCTAAGGGTGCATATTTCTTTTTTGCGAGTGCAAAGGTACATTGTTTTTCTTGAACATCCAAACAATTCAAGATTTTTTTATAAAAATTCTGTATCCTACTATTTTCACATTCCGCGCATCAATAAAACAATAATCCTACTTGATAGAATGCCGCAGAGACAATCCAAGCTAATAGAGTGGTGTAGAAGGCAGAAAACAAAGCCCACTTCCAGCTACCTGTCTCTGATTTAATAGCCGCGATTACTGCTATACAGGGGAAATAGAGTAACACGAAGAGTAAAAAAGCGTAAGCGCTTAAAGGAGTGATGCCATCGGCTGCCATTTGGTGTCTCAGTTGCGTGTATTTGCTAGTATCCGTTGAATATGAGTCATCATCGCCATAGTCTTCATCTGATGAATAGAGTACTCCAATAGTCGAAGCAACAATCTCTTTTGCACCAACTCCTGCAATGATACCAACGTCCAGTTTCCAGTTAAATCCCTGTGGTCTGAATATGGGTTCAAGCGTTTTACCTATACGCCCGATATAGCTCATCTCTTGTTGTTTACTCTTGCTAAGATGTTCGTTTTTTGGAAAGTATCCTAATGCCCAAACTAAAATGCTTGCTACAAGGATGATACCTCCCATTTTCTTCAAATATTGCTTTCCCTTTTCCCAAGTGTGTCGTAGGATAGCTTTCCCCGTAGGAAAACGATAGGGGGGCAGCTCCATGACAAAGGGTGTGTCTTCTCCTTTAATGACAAATTGACTAAATAGTCTTCCTAAAATAACAGCCATCAATATTCCGATGATATAGATGGATATCATGATAGACGACCGATATTGAGCGGCAAAGAAGGTTCCAATAATCATGATATAAACGGGTAATCTGGCAGAACAGCTTATCATAGGAAGAATGAGCATGGTGACAAGCCTTGATTTCCGGCTCTCAATCGTACGGGTTGCCATCACTGCTGGCACATTACAACCAAACCCCATGATTAAAGGGATGAAAGACTTTCCATGTAGCCCCATCTTGTGCATGAGTTTGTCCATAATAAATGCCGCTCTTGCCATATAACCACTATCCTCCATAAAGGAAATGAAGCAATATAGAATCAATATTTGAGGTAAGAATACGATGACAGCGCCCACGCCACCTATAACGCCATCAACCAGCATATCTTTAATGGGACCTTGTGGGAAGTGTTGTGAAATGATGTCACCCAACCAGCCTACACCATCTTCTATCCAGTCCATGGGGTACTGTCCTAAGGAGAAGGTAACTTCAAACATAAGCCATGTTAAAGCGATAAAAATAGGAAAACCAAAATATTTATGGGTAATGATACGATCTATCCAATGTGTCAGTTGGTAGGTATCTTTCACATGACCGGTTTCATATTGTGCTTCTTGTAAAGCTCCATGTATGAACCCATATTTTGCATCCATAATAGCTGTCTCACTATCCGTATTTGTTTCTTCCTTTACACGTTGTGCAGCCTTGTCCCTTGCTTTGAAAATGTTTTCAGCCTGTGGCAGTTGACTCACAACTTGTTCTGCCTTTTTATCAAACTCCAAAAGTTTAATACTTAAATATCTGGTAGAATATTTTAGGCGCAAGCTATCATTTTGCTTCAGATAATTCTGAATATTGGTAATCCCTTGTTCTATTTCGTGGCCATAATTAATATGAATATGCCTATATTGCAAGCTCACATCTTCTTTGCCTTCGTATAGCTCAATCACTTGGTGGAAAAGCTCTTCTACACCTCTTCCTGTTTTGAAAACAGTGGGTACCATCGGTATGTCCAAGAGTTCACCCAGTTGATTGAAATCAATATGGTCACCTCGCTCTTCTGATTCATCAAACATATTTAACGCACATACAATACGTAGATGCATATCAATAAGTTGCGTTGTTAAGTACAAGTTTCGCTCTAAGTTAGAACTGTCAATCACATTGATAATCACATCTGGTGTGTTTTCAACAATTTGCTTTCGAACATATAACTCTTCTGGCGAATAAGCGGATAGGGAATAGGTTCCAGGAAGGTCAATAATGTTAAACCGATAGCCTTCAAAACTGGCATAACCTTCCTTAGCATCTACCGTAACACCCGAATAATTACCCACACGTTCATGAGCGCCAGAAGCATAATTGAAAAGAGATGTCTTACCACAATTGGGATTTCCCACCAAAGCCACATTGATAACTTTACTTTTTTTCATCGCTATGGCATGCAGTTGCTCGTCTGTTACAGATTGGGAGTCGTTTTTGCATTCACAGGGCACACCTGCTTGGTACGAAGAGGGTTGCGAAGTCAAAGTCTCTGACTCGTCAATACCAACCACTTCTATCATTTCTGCTTCAGAGTGTCTAAGAGAAACTTCATATCCCATTATTCTATATTTAACGGGATCTTTTAGAGGTGCATTGATCAAGACTTCAACTTTTTGACCACTGATAAAGCCCATTTCAACGATGCGTTTCCTGAAACCGCCATGGCCTGTGACTTTGACAATGATTCCTGATTCTCCTTCTTTTAATTCTGATAATTTCATTGCGGATGCTAATTTTGTTGCAAAGTTACAAAAACAATACGTGTAATGAAAAACTAAACCAAGACTATACTCATAAATACCTAAATATGATGATGCCAACAATGGTTCGAACTGGTACGTATAACTGTATTGTATCTTAACTTGGGTAGCTTTGAACAAAAATAAGAAGAATAATGAATGTGACCACCCCCTGTTTATTCATCGTGTATTGCGTATTTGAGAACTGATGCAATAGATTTCAATCCTTAGGTTTAGTCATGAGTTTCCTTTTACTGAAACTGTAGATCATTTGGGCATTCCATACCCAGTTGTTGGTATTCATTTCATGCTGCTGATTGCCACAGTGAGGAAACATCGTTAGGTCGTTGATAATATAGAACTTCCACGACAGTGAAATCTGAGCATTCATGCCTATATTATCATCTTTTGCGTGGATATTAGCTTTTGTTTCAACAACGGAATTGAAAGAACGAAATGAGTTTGACAAAAGCGCATAACCTTATTATAATAGGTATAAGTATGCTTGTGAGAGAGGCACACCATTTTCTCTTCGTTCATTGAGATGTTTTTTTAGTGACAGATTTCATGCTGTTTGTCCTCTTTTTTTACCATAAAAAAAGGGTCGTCATGGGGTTGTTTCTTCGTTGGAAATGAATCGTTCGTTGAACAACCGTGAGAGAACCGTTGAAGAACCG
>NZ_JRPQ01000011.1 GCF_000762405.1 Hoylesella timonensis S9-PR14
AAAAAAATAATGTAATGAGCAAATTTTAGGATAAGAGTTTTGCAGAGGTCTCATTACTGGCTTTCCATTAACGTAAGTTTTTTTACCCACAACTTCCGTTAAGCCACCATTATAATCCATCATATACAAGCTATGCTCTGGTAAAGCCCAATATATTAAAATGAAAGCATGATCACCTACGCTTTGAACAACATGTGTACTGGCTCCATATCCTTCTTGCTCTCCTAAAATACCATTGCCGTGCTGACTTGCTGTATAACCATGAAATATCCCTTGATTAGTAAGCAAGAATTCTGTAAAGAATCCCCTAACTATGCGATAAGGCTTAAGATTAGGAACTTGCTCATAATTAAAGTTCGATAATGTTTTAATAGTTTTACAATCTAAGGCACGTATCCAATATGCCGAATCTTTCTCTGTAGTTATACACAAGAAATTAGCTGCTGCCTCTTTCTCTGTTTTTGGATCAGTATATCCCAACTGGTGATTGATATTAAATGCACGAGGTTTACCAGGTAATGCTTTTCCTTGTGTATTTTTAATAACGTCTGGTATAAGTTTATTTGACGTATGTAAAAACAAATCTACATCAGTATTACCCTCTTCATTCTCCTTACAAATATAAAATCCATGAGATAAAGAAGACTTTGTCAACAATGAAGTGACATTCTGCTGAAAGAATCCCGTGCTTTTAGATTTGGCAGTAAATACCAATGTGTATTCACCATCACTTAGCTTTACAGGAAAACTCAAATCTTTCACCTTACATATAGTATCAGGTTGTACATAATAACCTCTCCCTCGTTTATCCGTCTTTTGTCTATTAGCGTCCTGCGTATTATAATACGTCCACAAATACGTCATGTCTGATAAATCAAAGGAACTTTCTACTTTTGGCTGAATATTAAGTTTGTCACCAGAGAAAGATATTGCATTGTACGCTTTCTCTATACCTGATATTTTAATATAATTATCAGAAGTAGCATAAGTTGAGTTATCGTCTGTACATGCAATTAACAGAGATAACAGAGATAACACAGCTATTGCCAATAAAATATTCTTATTCATTGTACTTCGTTTTTTAATGTTGTCATTCATCAAATGTTATGAGCGAACCATTGTCTTCTTTCAAGAAAGATTCTCCTTTAGCCTTTCGTTCCTCATTTAGCTTATCAAGTGCTCTTTTAAGTTTACTCTGTAAGAATCGAGCATAAGCTTGATCTTTATATAATGGTCTAATAAACTTATCGTCCCATTTATACCCCGTTATTCTCATCATAAACTTATGTTTAACTTCACCCCATTTCCCAAAATAATGTTCCATAAAGCCATTCCATTCAGATGGTCGGCTAAGTTTATTGGTAACAGCTATTTGTACAAAATTTTGTTCTTGATAACCAGGCATAAACGTACCATTGGGTTGAACCTGAATACGTAGATTATAAATACCCTTATCTAACGATGGATGCTTAAATAAAACAATAGGTACGTCTACACTCACTGCTTTAGCAGGTATTACCAAATACTTTTCCATTTCTTTGGTATCAAATCCAAGGTAATGTTTACCAGGTTCGGCATTCAATTTACCAAATGGTACTTGCTTTAGCTTAAACATCCTTGGCTTATCAGATAGATAGCCCATAGTATTAAGCGTAATCCATACTGTATCTTTATTGACTCCTTTATCGGCAAATGCGAAAGAATAGTTAATTAACGTATCTTCCCTATAACGAATATCAAAGTTAAGATAGGCTTGTGGGTCGCTATACAATGGCAGCTTCTCCTCACACGAAGAAAAGACAATTGCCGTTACTGCAAATAAAAATAATATACTCTTTTTCATACGCTCATCATTTTACTGGTTTAGTATTCGTATTAGCTTCAGTTATTGGCAAAGGCAAAATATAATTGTCTTCCGTCATTGGCTTACTTGTAAACAACAATCGTTTGGTAAAAGTACGCTTATAAGTGTAAAACATCACCCCCTCAGCATAAAACTCCCTATGATAATCTTTCATCACCTCTGCTTTTACCTCATCTAAAGAAGTAAAATTCTTAGAAACATTCACATTATGTGATGCCATATAAGTTTTATAAAGCGCATTAGTTTCCGACAAATCTTTGGTCGTTTCCATTGCTATGAGATACATTTCAGATAAACGAATAAGTGGCATCAACTGCAATTTGGTCATCAATTTAGATAACATAGCAGGACGTTGATACTCGTTAATGTTATAACTATACTTTAATAAGCTTGGATATTTATGCCCTGTAACATCTGCCGACATTCTGTTCCAAATACTAATATACCGATTATCACTGGTTGTATTAGCTCCATCATACAGAACTTTATTAAGCATTTCGTTGGTAATAACCAAATTAGTTTCACCATCTACCCTACCATTATAACCTTGCAACAAATCTGGTACATATTTATCTAACCTGTTATTGCTCAAGGCAAAGATACATTCGTTAGGCAATGTGTATAATCTGTTACTTATATCCTTTACTCCCGACAGTTTCATAAAAGGTTCACCTGCTACTTTGGCATCAATAATATATCGAGCTTCTTTGTATGCTTTATCCAACTTACCTATATACAAATACAAACGTGCTTTGATTGCATGTACTGCAAAGTAATTTATGCGAAACTGACGAAACTGCATATATTCATCATCAAGCGTAACAGGATTATCTCCCATCTTATTCAAAGCATCATAGTTATATTCCTGAATAGGATCAGAACCAGCTAATAACTTCTCTGCCTGTTCAAGGTCTTTTTCTAATTGCGCAACAAACTGTTCATAATCTAAATAAGGTGCAGTATAGTTAATACCCGTGCCTTGCGAATAAGGTAGCATCACTTTTTTCTTAGGATTCTGTGGCAATTGACCAAACAAGCGTAATACATCAAAATGACAGAACGCTCTTATAGCGTAAGCCTCTCCCATAATTACATTGCGAGATTTAGCATCAGCTATAACACTACCCTCTGTTTCAGCATGCTTAATAACCATATTAGCTTGTGCTATAACGTTATACAAGCCGCTATAAATACGTTTTACATCATCCTCTACAGGCTGATTTTTATAGTCGTGCTTATACAAATGTTGCCAAAGAACTCCAGTATTCTTACCAGGTTCGTTCCATAAACATGCCAAATATTCGATATCACTAATGGTAAGACGCTCTCCATAAAGAGTGGCAGATGCCATTGATGAATAACATCCTACTAAGGCACTCTTAAATCCCTCGTAAGACTTAAACATATCTTTCTCACGTTGCTGAGATTGTGGCTGTACATCAAGCCAGTCGTTACAAGATGATAACGAACCTACAGCTAACACACATATAAATATAATACTAAAAAACTTTTTCATAAATCATGCTTTTTTAGAATGTCAATGTTATAGAACCTTGAACATTGTGTGCAAAAGGATAACCCGTTCCACGTTCAAATTTTACAGATGACCAATAAGCTAAGTTAGAAGCATTGATACCAAACAATAAAGATTCTATTCCCGTTTTATCATGTAGCCATGCAGTATTCCATCGATATTGTAACGATACATTTTGTAGTTCTAACATTCGGTCATTAAATACATATCTCGAAGTAGCTCTGGTTCCTTCATTGCTTATTGCCTTAAAGAAGCTAACATCGCCAGGTTGTAACCAACGTTGTGAGAGAACACGTTCATCTACATTCTTATCTGCAATATCATAACGACTAATCTCCACTCTGTTGAGCAAGGTAGAATTGTATAGCTTCCCTCCCCAATGATAACCAAATGAAACATTCAGAGTAAAGTTTTTATACATTAATGTAGTACGGAAATTACCTCTCCACAAAGGTTCAGAACTTCCCATATACACTTTGTCTCTTGGATTCCATCGCTTTGAGAGTTTACCATCTTTGTCGTAGAATACTTCTTTACCTGTACTTGGATCAATACCAGCCGAACGTACAGCATAAATTGAATTCAGCGGTTTTCCCTCATAGAATAAATTGCTTATCTCGGCTCCTTGTGCCAAATAACGTTCATTTTGAGTTTTAATGGCATCAGATAGCTTTATAATTTTATTTTTGTTGTAAACAATCTGTCCACCTATCATCCAATTGAGTTTCCTGTCATAATCCCGAATGATATAAGTATTTAATGAGGCCTCTATACCCTTATTATTCATTTCACCAATGTTGGCTATATAATGCGTGAAACCAGAGTTCAAAGGCATATCCATTGATGATAACAAATTGGTTGTATTCTTATCATAGTAGTTTATTTCAGCCATGATACGATTCTCAAAGAGCCCTATCTCTGTTCCCACATTGATTTCGCGTGTATTTTGCCATGTCAGCGAAGGGTTGCCATATCCCATCAATTCAGCAGCCGACCATAAGAGGTAACGTTTATCAGAATAATAACGATAAGTGGTGTTCACACTCTCTACAGAGAAATCTTGCGAACCAGAAATACCATACGATGCCTTTAAGCGTAGGTTACTAAAGGCTTTGTGGGCTTTCATAAACTTCTCGTTGTGAATATTCCAGCCTGCACCTAAACTATAAAAAGGAGCAAAACGCTTCTCACTACCAAACTTAGAGTTACCATCTACACGGAAAGAAAAGTCGCCATAATATCTGTTATCGTAAGTATAGTTGACATTACCCGTTGCTCCCACCATACGCACAATATTCCGATCGCCGTATGGTGCTCCTTGATACTTATATTGTTTGGCATTTGCCATAAAGTTTAGGTCTGAATTAGAAAATCCCTCTGCCTCAAAATTATAATCCGTATAGGTTCTTGATGATATGCTATAATCCAAGCCAACATACACTTGGTGCTTCTCTGCAAAAGTCTTGGCATAACTCATAGTGATGTTTCCGCTCACCATATCGTTCATACCTGTACTAAAGCGATAATAACCTTTTCGCATTAAGCCTGCTGGTGTGTTATATTCGCTTGAATTGAAATAAGAGTGTTCGGCAGGTAAAAATCGATCGGCATTGTTACGTTCGGTAGATACACCCAACTTAGCACGCACACGCAAGGCATCGGTAATAAGCCATTCTATGGAGAAGTTATTGAGGAATGTTTGGTAAGCCGATGAATTGATAGTGTTGAGTGATGCGTCATATAGAGGGTTAGGCAAAGGCTTCTCATCTAAGAATAGATTAGGGAAATTAGGCACAAGCCGTCCATTCTTATCATATGGAGAGAAGTAAGGAATGGCATCTACATATTTACTAAACGAACCATATTTACTTTCATTCGATTTATTGCTGGCAAAACTGGTATAATTGCGGAATATCAAATTCTTTATAGAATATAATAAGGTAATATCTCCAGTAATAGTTCGTCGGTTACTGGTCTTCATCGCACCTTCTATACCATTATATCCCAAAGATGCTGCCCATCTAAATGCTTGTGCACCACCATCTAATTGCACATTATAACGCTGTCCAACACCCGTGCGTACAGGTTTGTGTATCCAGTCTGTATCTATACCATCTACAACATTCTTCAGACGTTTATTATATACCTCATTATATTCCAATTGTAATTTCTGTCGCTCACGAGAATACAGCCCTGCTTTTACTTCCAAGTCTAACTTCTGTGCTGCATTGAGCAAATGATAACTTGTAAGGTCTGGAATTTCAAGACTCAAACCTGCTTTGGCTGTTACTCTCAGCTTTCCTTCCTTTGGTTGTTTGGTAATCACTACAATAACTCCATTAGCACCTCGTGATCCATAGATAGCCGTTGCTGCGGCATCCTTTAAGATGTTAATGCTCTCTATCTGCTCATCATTGTAGTCCATTAACTTCGTAAGAGATATTTCAAAGCCATCCATGATAATCAACGGTGTATTAACCGTTTGACTGGCGTTTTTGTTAAACTCTTCTACACTCATTGGCAACGACGCTGTTCCACGTATATTAATGTTTGGTAGCACGTTTGGGTTACTACCTGCTAAGTTGTTCGTTGGGAAATTAACAGATGCGTCAATATTCTTGAGCGTTTGCAAAAGGTTGGAGCCTCGATACATATCCAACTGTTTCCTATCAATTGTAGAAACAGCACCTGTATAACTTTCTTTCGCTTTGCGGAAAATACCAGTCACCACCACTCCTTTGAGTTCTTTCACATCACTTACCAAGAAAATTTTCATCTCCTTGCTCACAGGTAGTTGAACCGTTTTCATACCCAAATAGCTCACCTCTACCTTCGTCTGCGGTTTTACATCTACATCCAAATGGAAAGCACCATCTACATCTGTTACTCCCTTTACATCGGTGCCTAACACCTTGATATGCGCACCAATGACAGGTTCATTGGTGTCTTTTTCATAGACATATCCTTTTATGGTTTGCTTCTTTTGTCCTTCTGGGTTTTGTAAACCATTTGTAGAAGCAGATCGTGTCATCACTTTGATAAGTTTACCAGCAACAGTGTACTTCAAGTTTGTGTTACGAAGGGCTTGGTCTACTATAGAAGGGACTGTGGCATTTGTCACATCCAATGTCACCTTATACTTGGACACCTCTTCATTGTCGTAAACAAACTTGTAATCGGAATGACTTTCCAATCGCTGAAAAATACTTATTAGGGCTTCATCATTAAAACTCATGGTTAGTTTCGCTTGGCTTTGTGCACTGAGCGGAATGGACATGAATAAAAAAGAAGCCAAAATAGAAAAGAACAGAAAGGTTTTTTTCATAAATTGAGTTGTGTTTAATTAATATTCCATATCTTTCTTCACCAAAACTTTACACTCTTTGAGAAACAAATCACAACATAAATAGTAATCATGCTGAATGAGTATTCCTCGGTAAAATTGCTTCCTGAAAATTATCTTTTATTTCTTTTTGCAAAAGTACATAATTTACTTTAATTTTAGACGTAATTGACATTATTTTTTATCAAATTACTAAAATAAGCGTAAAAATATTTACATATTTAACAATAATCCGCTCAATTCTCTTCTTTGATACGCATCTTTTTTAACTGCTATCACCTTATCAGTAAAGAACGCTTTTTCACATCCAGAGAAAGTATTTGTATAAACGGCTTTGCCATTGAAAAGTAATATTTGTACAACAAAATACACCTGAAAAACAGCTTATGTAAAGTTTGTGTCAAGCTGCATGGAATGAAAATAAATGCTGAATTTTCTTTCTGTGTTTTGATAAAAGGACTAATATATGTTAATTAAAATATAGCACTTTTG
>NZ_JRPQ01000012.1 GCF_000762405.1 Hoylesella timonensis S9-PR14
GCATACTTTGAAAGAATTTAAGATTTGTTAGTCCTTTTATCAAAACACAGAAAGATTTTTGACAGTTTTTTTTCTCTCAATTCATACGCCTAACTGTTATTCTTCTATCTCTGACAAGCTACGTCCTAAATTTGCGAGAAAGCTACTGGTAGTTTCAATGGGAGCATAATTGATATAACGTATGCTGCGCTTGAGATTTCTTTTCAGCGCCACATTATTATTCTGCACAAACCCTGCCTTTGATTGTCTAAAATGCCATTCTTTACTGGTATCTATTTCAGTATGGGTTAGCGTGCGCAAAGCCAATGCGTATGAATTTCGTTCCACCTCTTGAACAAATGGAATTTCATCTTGCTCGAAATTAAATACCTCTATCAGAATACTTCCTTGCAGTTGGGCAATGCGTTGAATATGAAGTGCGTTAAGCCATGTCTCCAATTTAACGAAATCTACTTTGTCGCCCCTGGTACGTAGAAATTTTCCTAATTCCAAAATACCTCTTAATGAGATACCGTAGTTCAGGATGTGATTGATATTAAACAAAATAATGTCTAACAATGCGAGTGTATCCGTAGAGGTGTCAATACTATGGTACTCGTCATGCCGAATCTTTTTCAGCTTGCGATTTAGAAAGCGATTGGATAGGGTAGGTGGGGTGTCTTTTGCTAAGGCTTCCTCCTTGACGGTATTCGCTGCTAAGGCTTGAATCAGCTGTTCGGGTATGTGAATATTTGTGTCGTATTGGTGATTCTTAATACCTTTCAGAGCGATGGATTCGACTTTTTGTGATTCTAAAAGCTGAAAGAGTCGTCTCCACTTAAAGTTGGACATTGGTTCTAACGTAACGTATTCATTCAATGCGCCAGACCTTAAAAGTCGAAAGAAATTACGTTTGATAATATCCATAAAGAATGATTAAAATAGGAGTGTACTGATGATTTACAGCTGTGTTCGACGATAGAAATCCATATTCTCTTTAGTCAACAGTTCGATGGGCATGTAATTAACGGGTTCAACTTTCTTTTTGAGTACGATAGCCCTGAAAAGTGTTTCAATACAGCTATAACCTTGTTGATAAGCATGTTGTGCTATCAAGAACGAGATACTTCCTTGTTGTAAACATTTTGCATTCTTTTCTACCATGTCATAGCCCATGATTTGAATGTCACGCCTATTCTTCCTTAACAAGTAATCACCGACAATGTGGGCTTTTGAACCAAATGTGATGCAATGGTGCACTTCAGGATGTAGCTCAAAAAAGTGTTCTATTATTTCATCATACTCCTTGCGTGTGGCGGCCATAGGTACTTCCATTTCGAGAATATTGATTTCGGGGAAATGATCATACATATAATGTCTAAAACCAACTTCACGATTGGCTTGCTGTTTAGTACTCACTTTGCCGCCTTTTATGCGTTTCATAATCGCTATCTCTTTCTCCTTACTGGCAATGAGCATCAAGACTCTGGCGGAAAAATATCCACTTCGGAAAGAATCTTGCCCAAAGAAAGATAACGGATTGAGGTCGGGCATATAGGAGTCTAACATCACAAACGGAATCTTTTGATCGTGTAATTGGTCTGTGAACTGTCGAGTGACCTCCAATGTTGACGGCACCACAATAACGCCATCGGGTTGTTGCTCAATACATTTGGCAGCTACTTGAAGAAAAGATTGCTCATCAGAACGTTCATAATTGAATATCTTTAGTTCTAAATAAAAATCACGTCTAATCTCAATTGCCCTTTTTGCACCTTCTTCTATTTCTTCCCAATAGGCTTCAGATTCATGCTGAGGTATCAGGAGATAAAAAGTGTACGACTTATTGTAAGCCAAAGCACTTGCGTACATGTTGGGTTGATAGTCCATTTCCTTCAACGCTTGCTCCACCTTTTCCCTTGCTACCTTGGATACATTCGGTCGATTGTGCAGCACTCTATCAACAGTTCCTACTGATACAGCTGCCCTTAACGCAATATCCTTAATTCTAATCTTTGCTGCCATAATACGCTTATATATGCTGCAAAAATACAAATAAAACTTATATTGTTAGAAAACACATCCTGTTATTTTAATGAGAACAGACTTTTTTAATACCTATTTGTGTGTTTTCAAAATGAATTTAGTTATCTTTGTCTGACTGAATTTCTGTAACCTATCTATGTTCATAAAAAAACTACCGACATACTCTGGCTTGATACTATTGCTCTTTTGGTGCTGTGTCACTGTAGTATCGTGTTCGGCTCCTCACCCTACAGAGGTGGTGGCGCTGAATGAAAAGGCTTACGCCTTCAGGTATAGAAATCTCGATAGTACCACGTTTTATGCACAGAAAGCGTTGAGACTTTCAAAGACCCGAAGTGGAGATTATGCAGAAGCGCTGAACAATTTAGCCTTTGTCAGTCTCGCAAAAATGCAATACCAGCAAGCCGATTCGCTCTTGTCGCTTATCTTTCAGAACACAAACAATCAAATAGAGCAACTGATTGCCGATGTCCAAATGATGCGATTGTGTCAAAGATGTTCAGAAAATAAGAACTTTTACGTTTATCGGGAACGAGCAATAAGACGATTTAAGCGCATAAAAGAGGAGAGTGCAAATCTGTCAGACCATCAAGAGTTGAGAATGATTTACGCTGAAAGTGAATTTAATATTACCAATTCCACCTATTTCTATTACGTGGGATTGGAAAATGAATCTGTGGAAGCAATCAACGTCATTGATGTCAATGGGGATATCACACGAGATACGACCCAACTGCTGAACTATTTGTATAATGTTGGAGCAGGAGGTGTCATTCTGAATGGTACCCGTGAAGAAATTAACCAAGCCGAGTTCGATTATTTAATCAGATGCTATCAATTATCAAAACAATTTCACTATCCCTATTGGGAAGCCAATTCACTTCAAGCTATTAGTGAACGGTTGCAACGTAAAAAATACTGCGACAAGCTCATACATGATAATTTACCGTCGTTTCAATATCTCAATCCCTATCACATGCCAGACTCTCTCTTGGCAGGACATCTTGCACAGCGTGCCTTAGATAAATTTCAGAAATACGGTGACGTTTATCAAACAGCGGGTGCCTATCGAACATTGGCACAATGCTATTGGGAATTACACGACTATCCCTCTGCTCTTATCTGTTTGACAAATGCCTTGAATAAAAATCAAGCCATTCTTCAAGCACCTGATTTGGTGGCTTCTATCCGTGAACAGTTATCATTGGTGTATTCGGCAATGAATGACAAACAGAAAAGTGACTACAACAGAAATTTATATCTTGACATACAAGAAGGGACTAGACAAGACCGACAGTTAGAAGCACGTGCCGAACAGTTGAACCAATCACTGCGCATACTCAATCAAATGATTGTAGCCATTGTCCTAATGATTGTTTTCGTTAGCTTTCTCTTATGGATGTTTGACTGGATGCGAAAACGCAACGAGAAGCGCACATCTGTTCTTGAGAAACTGTTGGAACCGTTAGAGGAGTGGAAGGTTGAAAATGAAAAGTTTTTATCCACTTATCAAGAGCGGTATGAAGAGATGGAGGAAAGAAAAGAGATGACAGAGGTTCGTCTATCGCAAAATAAAAGACGCAATTTGGAACAACGCGCCAAATTGTCGTTGGTTCAAATTGTTCTTCCGTTAATAGATAGAATATTACATGAAGTGCATCGCTTGTGTGATAGACAAGAAAATTCCCAAATCCGAGCAGAGCGATATACCTATATTGCCGAGCTGACCGATCAAATCAATCAATATAATGCAGTTTTAACGAATTGGATTCAACTTAGGAAGGGTTATTTAAGTTTGAAAATAGAGAGTTTTCCACTTCAAGATTTGCTTGACATATTGAGACGTAATCGAATGAGTTTCAGGTTGAAAGGCATAGAACTCAACATTCAATACACCGATGCTGTGGTGAAAGCAGACAAGACGCTTACCTTATTTATGTTGAACACCCTGTGTGACAACGCTCGTAAATTCACTCCATCTGGAGGGAAGGTGAGAGTTTATGCCAACAATGAGCGCGATTTTGTGGAAATTGTGGTAGAAGACACGGGAATAGGCATGACTTCCGAACAACTTCATCAGTTATTCGATCATAAACCTATCGTTGATAGTGCAGCGCCCGATAGCGCATCTTTGCAGAAACATAATAGTCGAGTTAGCCATGGATTTGGGCTGATGAACTGTAAAGGAATTATAGATCGATATAAGAAAATTCACTACTGTCCACGAAATTCCTTTAACATTTCAAAAAGTAACAAATTGATAGTT
>NZ_JRPQ01000013.1 GCF_000762405.1 Hoylesella timonensis S9-PR14
TTCTCGAAAGCGGATGCAAAAGTACAAACTTTACGACTAACTTCCAAATATTTTTCAAGAAAAGTTTTAGAAAATTGCAGAAATTGATTTATATCAAACCAGTGTGTGCGCATTCAGCAATTATTGCTCGCTTATATCTACCTTATAGCAAAAGGAGACTATCCACTGAACTTGAATATGGAACTACTATAAAAAGATAAATTATCATTTTACAGTTGGGCTAAATCTGGAACTTTTGTCAGTAATATATCAATCATTTCGTTAGCTATTTTATGATCAACGATTCGCATAATATTGCTCGCTTCAGTATTATAATCAAAGAAGTTTATACTTCCATACCAGACGATAGATTTGTCGATGATTGCACATTGTAGAGTTTGCTCCTTATTATATAATACATCTATTCCAGCTTTTGCCAATTCCATCTCCTTAGCACCTTCCTCTTTGATACGTAATGCCACATCAACACCATTATGGAGAATGACGGAAAGTGTAGACATCATGGCTGTTCTATATTTGAACTTTACTTTGGGAACTGCTATTAGAACAGAATGTTTAGCATTTGCCAAATCGTTTCGGAATGCGTTTTCGTAATTGTTTCGCTCATATATCAGTTCCTGTGGTTGATTGTCTGCTACTTTCATTATGGCATTTTTGCCATAACCTGCAGATGCATATCCTTTTAGACGCTTGCGGTACATCGAGTCGCAAAGTGGAATGTGGATATCTACATAATCATAAATTACCACCTCACTTTTCCCTTCATATTCCCGATGCAAACGACCAGCATATTGTTCCACGTTCCCTTTCCATGCAATAGGCATAGTAAGGAATAATGCGTCAAGACGAGGATAATCGAAACCTTCGCCTACATACTTTCCTGTAGCTACAATTGCAAGCGAATCTGTTGGAGATATTGTCTGAAGCTTTTGCAAAGCTAAACGTTTCTCCTTTGTGGAATCGGCTCCAATGAGTTGAACGACATGGTCAACAAATGGCATAAGCATTTCTGCCAAAATCCTTACATGGGCTGTGCGCGTAGTTAAAAGCAACGGAGTATGTCCTTTTTGAATGGCTATTTTTACATCTTCGATAATAAATTCATTTCTGGTCACATCTTCAGACAAGGCTTTTGTGATTTGGACATAAGACTTGTTTTCTGATGTAATATTGTGGAAGGAGGTAAATCTTGGATTCAAGATGCGTTTGAAAGTTTGGTTGGCAATCTGAGCCTTCGCATCGGAAGTAAATCTTATTTTTCCGCACTGCATAAAGATAATCGGTTGACGTCCATCTTTTCTGATGGGAGTTGCAGTTAAGCCATAAACATAAGTTGCTATCACATGCCGAAGCACTTGCTCAAAGCTGACAGAAGAGACATGATGACATTCATCAACAACAACCATGCCGTAATCTCTGACAAAGGGTTTAACTTCTCCTTCGCTTAAACAAGACTGTATCAAAGCAATATCTATTATACCATGCAAAGAATTCTTGCCAGAACATAAACAACCGATGATAGACGATTTATTCTTTCGTTCCCGTCTTTTTTCTGGTTCTTCTATTGTTTCATTTATTTCAAGAAATTTATCCAATCGCTCTTTCCATTGTTCAAGCAAAGCTTTGTTATGCACAAGTATCAGAGTGTTTACCTTTCTCTTTGCAATCATTCCAAGAGCAAATACGGTCTTACCGAATGCTGTTGTAGCAGACAGTGTGCCAATGTTATGCTCTGCGAAAGCTTCCATTGCTTTTTGCTGTTCTTCTCGAAGCTCACCTTTAAAAGTCACATGGATACTTCGTCCTGGATTTGTTTTATCGAAAACAGTAACATTGACATTATGTTGACTCAATATATCACAAACAGCATCTTCACATCCACGTGGAAGTGCAAGGTAATCATCTGTCATTTCAGAACAAGAAATGATGCGTGGAATATTATATGTGGAGAGACGCATATTTTGCTTCTCGTAAAATTCGGGATTTCGGAAAGCCGCTACACGTTTGAAGGCATTCACACATTTTGCAGATAAATTAGCTAAGGGAATATAGAACATGTTTGCTCTTGTAAGAGCGATTTGCTTTGGATAACTATCTTTTAAAGTAGTATTTATTTGAGGAGTTTCCCATGGTTTTGTCTCGCAGGACTTTGATAGTTCACCTAAGTTAGGCATCATATGCTGCCGTAACAATAAATCTACTTCAGCCTCGGTCAACTTTTGTATTTGTGATAAAAGCGCCCATTGATCTACATACGCATTGAACTCATCATCTACGAACACGCTATTTCCTTTACGACGAGCCATTCCTTGTAACGGTAAGGCTACAAGATTTCCAAGACCTCCTTCTGGTAACGTGTCTTGATTAGGAAAGAAACGGTCATATGACTTGAAAGACAATCGTGCATCACGATTCATCGCTTCCGTAAGAATGGCATTTCCTAACTTACGTGCCATCAATGCCATTATTGGTTTATCAAAAAATATCCATACATGCGCACCATTACCAGAACGAGAGCGCTCTATATAATATGGTACGTTCCAGTTCTTGCAGACATTTACGAAAGCAAGGACATCATTCTTATAACCATGTTCGCAATTCTTGTCATCAAAATCAGTACATAAAAAATAACAGGTATTATCCTTACAAATTGGATAAAGACCGATGACATCACGACCAAAAAGGTCTTTTCCTGCAAGATGATTGAAGAAATCATTGTATGACAAATATGCAAACAATCTATTTGGGCAATCTCCACATTTATATTTTCGTTTGTCACAATACTCGCGGTTCCATTCTCTTTCACACACTGGCTGATACCCAGCCTTTTGAGAAGATGGACTATACCATCGTTTCGCAAATACGTCATCTCTACCTTGGAACAGGCTTTGAAACACTGCTACTTTTTCTTGTAGACTAAGCCGAACGGCATGATTCGTAGCAATATGAACTGGTTGTTCAATAGTTTCTCTTTCTACGGGAAGTGAATAGGAAATGCCATGCTTGTCAAGTATTGTCTTCAACATCGCATTCTCTCGTTCCAAATCTTGCAATTGTTTGAGTACTAATTCATCACTACGGTTTTCGGCTCGCCCCATTTTAGTTATTATCCAAATTTATGATTTCTCAATAGCCTACCAATCCCCCTATTCGTCATACGCTACCAGCCTAACAAAGATTCAAAATTAGTCAGTACTTATGCTCAATTAACATCATAAATTAATGCAAAACATTTGATAAATGTCATACCGATTTGAATAACATCGCATTTGCTTGCATTTGTTTCTTTAACCGCTTCGCATTTGGCTTAAACGTTTTATAAGTTAAAAAACCAGCGACAACACCACCGACAATAGGTACTGCCTTACTCAAGCGTTTTGTCACAGAACCTTTTACGAATTTCGTTCTAACCCATTTGGACACCCCTTTTACTAATGGATACCACATAGTTTCCGTCACGCCCACTTGCGGCATACGCATAGTTGTGTGTTCGGCAAACGTTTCTGAGAGTTGCTTAAAAGCCTCGTTAGCAGTACTTGCCCCAAGCATGACACCCAAAAAGATAGTCAGCACATCATAAGAAGATTCTATTAAATGCCCTTTTTGGTCGCACAAATCAGGATAACCATATAAATAAGCTAACTTTTGAACAATAATTAAGGTTTGACAAAAGTATTGTAATAAATCAGCAGGAATAGCAAAAAAGACAGCGACACCGCCTGGTACACCTGTTACGGTAGAAAAAATGGTTGCTTTTTTAGTATGTTCATTGATACATTCGGTAGCCAATTGATTGATTAATTTTAGAGGAATAACATCAATTGGACGCTGCAAGGCTGCTTTCTTTATTTCTGTTTCCGTACAATGAGGTCTCAAAGCCTCCACCAAAAACGCCACCCTATCAACCTTGATTCCTGGTAAGTTCATGATAGAATATATTATTTTATTCCACTTTGTAACTTCGTTTTCCATTATAAAAATATTTTTATGTTCAACTGGATTTATGAAAAAAGACTCAATTACCCAAAAAACTTATTTTTTAACGAGTGTCCCTTTCAAATAACTCTTACAAATATATGGATATTTTTTCTAAATTCAAAGATTATTCTCTTAAAGGATCTTCACGAGAGGTGAAGAATTTCATTGGTTCAGTCAAAACTTCATTAGCTAAATTGATTTCAAATAAATCGTGATATTACCAATCGTTAATCATGAATTTATGACTGTCTGCTACTGTCAGTTTTCTTGACAACAAGCCTCTCATATTTCGCGTATTTCAAACAAATCATTAACTGATTGAAAATATGCCAGAAATATGGAAGTTTTGCATTCCTTTGTCACACAAAGGGTTACGAATGTTAGGCAAATTTTTACGCCTATTCGTCACCATTTTTCGCCACTAAAACAATGCTTTAAGCACCATAATAGCATGCTTTAATCCCATTACTTTATGTTGTCAGCAGCACTATATGGTGTGAACAGCCTCATTATCTCATTGCTTTAATTATTCAAAGAGATTTTTTTGCCAAAATCATCACCATATTGTCTATTCCCTGCCTATTGTTTTTCTCCAGATTGTCATTTTAGAATGACCGTTTTTTTGTCATTTTATAGGACAAAATATAACTTATTCATGCAGTTTTCTAAAGTCTAAGATGCAGATTTATCAAATGAGACCTCTGCAAAACTTTCTCTTTCTCTCATAAATTCACTTATAACCACAT
>NZ_JRPQ01000014.1 GCF_000762405.1 Hoylesella timonensis S9-PR14
GGGTCGAAGAAACGAAAAATCCTTTAAGGTTGAGAATCGGGATGCCCAGAATAAAATTTTAAATCGTAAAAAATTAAAGCTGACCTACCGGCATGACGGGGAATATGATCAACTAACATTCCAATAAGAAAAAATGAACGAAAGACAACAAATACTTTATCTGACAGGTGGTGGACTGGATGTGTTTACACATTACTTAGGCGATGTATGCCTGAAGAGAATCTTCAAAAATCCCTTCAGGGAAGACAGCCGGCCTTCATGCCATCTGTATGCGAATAAAAACACATACGGACAAGTGGAGTATTATTTACAGGATTTTGGCGATAGCAGCTTCTGTGGCAACTGCTTTGCCATTGTGGCCAGACTGTGCAATATGAATGTAAAGACTGCATTTAAGGATATCCTGAAGGTGATAGACAAAGAGCTTTGCCTGGGATTGTTCAATAATCCATTCCCACAAAGAGAAATCATCTATAAACGACTTGTAAAGAGACAGAAGCCGGAGACTTCCTCCACACTTTCATTCCAATACAAGGAAAAGCCTTTTACCATGGAGGAACTGTGTTTTTGGCAGCGTTATGGAATTGGTCAGGATACGCTGGAACACTATCATGTTGCAAGCCTTTCGGCATGCAGAATGTCAAAAGAGAATGGAAAGAAATTTACTGTTTATGGAACAGCAAAGTATCCGGCTTTTGGATACCTCTTTAATAACAATGATGGTATCAAGATTTATTCTCCTTGCTCCAAAAACAGATTTCTCTATGCTGGTGTTCTTCCGAGACCATACATTTTCGGTTGGGAACAGCTACCGCCACAAGGCGAATATATCTTCATCACCGGTGGGGAAAAAGATGTCATGTCGTTGGCAGCACATAGGTTCCATGCGATATGCCTGAATAGCGAGACTGCCAAGCTCCCTGACAATCTTATGCAACAACTTGCCGGAAGGTTTCGGACAATTGTTATCCTTTATGATATGGATGCAACAGGACAAAGTGAGTCGAAAAAGCGAGTACAGGAATATACTGGAAAATATAATGTAAGAAGAGTCCTGCTTCCTCTTTCAGGTGAAAAATCGGAAAAGGACATCAGTGATTTCTTCCGTCTGGGAAACACTGCTGAACAATTAGCTGCTATTCTGGATAATGAGTGAAGGACGGACAATAAACTCAATATTGAGTTTCTGGTATTTCTGCTTGCATAGACCGAAAAGGACGAGTGACCATTTCCTGATTGCTCGTCCTTCTTGTGTGACTAAAGATGATAGTATAGATATCTTACCTTAGCGAAAGATATTGTCTATATTGCCTTTGTTAATCTTTTTAGGTCGCACCGCACCATGCGTCTCTTCATATTTAGATATAACCATGTCAAGACCTAAGGTAATAAGTTCATTGATTTGAATACCCTCTGTTTCTGATATGGTACGTATCTTATTCATGACGTTCTTATCAACGGAGGTACATATTCTTTCTTTTCCGCTATTTTTCTGAACTTTTGTTGTCTTTGGAGTTGACTCCTCCTTTGAAAAAACAGACGTTGCTGGGCTTGG
>NZ_JRPQ01000015.1 GCF_000762405.1 Hoylesella timonensis S9-PR14
AAACATGTATTAGAGGTGTTATTCACATGCTTCAAGAGCATTAAAGCATGCAAATAGGAGGTTTATCTCAATGGGTTAGCTGATAAAAAGTGGTAAAAATAGGGAAGAAAAGAGTTAACATTAGCGTAACATTCACAATAACAATGAATTACAAACCTTGCTAATTACTCGCATATTTGCGACCAACTTTGCCGTTGGATGTTTTCACGCGAGTTATGAGAGGCACTTTGTAAAGAAAATTCAGCATTTATTGTCCTTCCATGTTGTACACCACTCATTTTATTTTTGCTGTTTTTAAGGGCGCTTTTCGTCCTAAAAATAACATATAATGAAGAAACCGTGTAAAACTACCTTGCTTATAGAGTGCGGACGTAGCACGCAATTTACTTTTTAATATTTATTAACTACGTGTGACGACCTTTGCGGTTGTCTTACAATAAAGCACCTAACTATGAATCAACAAACAGCCTACAAAATCATGAGATTTTTTGTTGACGGACTTATCCCAGCCCGTTATCATCATCGTATTATATGGTGGCTGTCTGACTCCAAGGATAGTGAAGCCAAGGAGGAAGCGATGAAACAAATATGGAATGAAACTTCCAGTAGGATGGATAGCCGTTCTTTGAATCAATCTTTTGATAGATTTAATCGGCAACGGTCAGTATCAACCGTGCATCCAGTGGCAACCAATCGATTAGGACGTCTATTAAAATATGCAGCAATTCTTACTGTTCCTTTTTTGTTGAGCCTTGGTGTTTGGTGGGTCACTTCCTATCAGAATACGAAGAACATGGCTTTAACCGATTTTTATGTTTCCCAAGGGCGTATTGGTACGCTCACTTTATCTGACGGTACACAGGTTAAGCTCAATTCGGGGTCTACTTTATCCTATCCTCAGCACTTTAGTACCTTTGCACATAGCCGAGAGGTGTATTTAGATGGCGAAGCATTTTTTAAGGTCACTCATCAATCAAAGCAGCCATTTATCGTCCACATCGGTAATTTGAAAGTTAAGGTGTTGGGTACACAGTTTAATATTAAAGCTTATCCTGCAGAAGAAAATATAACCACTACCTTAGCTCAGGGTAAGGTACTCGTGTATGAAAACAAACAAGCCATGACCATTCTGCCCGATGAGCAGGTGGTGTATAACCGTGTCAATGGTATGATGAGAAAGCAACGAGTAGAAAATTACGATTATAGTCAGTGGATGCACGGTAGACTTTACTTTGACCAAGCTCCACTCAAGACAATTATAGCCGATTTGCAACGACGATACAACATACGAATGAACATCGCATCAGATGTTGATTTGAATCAGAAATATACCATGGCATTCCGTGAAGATGAGACCATAGACGATGTCATGCACGTGCTTTGCAAAATTTCTGACCATTTACATTTTACAAAACAAAATAACATTATCACAATCTATACCAAGAAAGGAGGTCGCCCAGCAGATATTCACAAATAAAACGCAATCAGGTAATTATGCTCAATATTGATGCTTGTTTAGCAGTCAAGCGTACTAATTTCCTGTAAACAAATAAGAAATAAATTCTAACAACTAAATCTATTTTATCTAAACAAAGGTATGAAACCTAAGACTAAAAAAACACTTCTAACAATGATGCCATGGAATAAGCTGTTTCTTGTAAGTGCATTGTTGTTGATTTCATTGGCAGGTTTTTCTCAAAATCAAGTCATCAAGTTGCAGAAGCGTGAGGCAACCCTCAAGACCATGATTACTGCCATAGAAAAGCAAACAAATAAGTCTGTTGATTACGGACAGAATGTGATGAATCTTAAAAAGGTGGTGAAAGTAAGTGCTACCCAAATGAAGCTATCCGACTTATTGAGAGAGCTTTTTATGGGCACCAACATAGAATATACCATCACCGACCGACACATTTTAATCAGTCAAAAGAACAAGCCTCAGACACAAAACACCCTTCAAAGTGGCGCAACGATTCGTGTAAACGGACAGGTGACTGATGAGAATGGCGAATCGCTCCCAGGTGTAACGGTCAGAGTAAAGGGCAGCAAAACTGCAACTGCAACCGATATTGATGGAAACTATAGCCTCAATGTTCGTAGCAACGACATACTCGAATTCTCGTATGTTGGATTTGCTACTCGCGAATTCAAAGCTTCTGATGTCACCTCTACTACCGTCTTAAGCGAAAGTTCTAAACAGTTGGGTGAGGTGGTAGTAACGGCTCTTGGTATCAAGCGCGAGGAGAAGGCCTTGAGCTACAATGTACAACAAGTAAAGAGTGAAGAACTGACTCGTAACAAGGATGCCAACTTTGTCAACTCGCTTAGTGGTAAGGTGGCAGGTGTAAGCATTACGAAAAGTGCCAGTGGTGTGGGTGGTGCCACACGTGTGATTATGCGTGGTGCAAAATCTATAGAAGGCAGCAACAATGTGTTGTATGTAATAGATGGTATCCCCTTGTTCAATTTCAATGGAGGTTCAGATAGTGGAGTTTTAGGAGAGGGACGTGTCAGCAGTGAAGGCATTGCCGACTTTAACCCTGAAGATATTGAGAGTATCAACGTTTTGGCGGGTCCTTCTGCCGCTGCCTTGTATGGTAGTAATGCAGCGAATGGCGCTATCCTCATTACCACTAAAAAGGGTAAAGAGGGAAAAATGGAGATATCCTTCTCGTCAGCAGCCGATTTTAGCTCTCCCTTGCTCATGCCGAAGTTCCAAAACACCTATGGTAACAAAGCAGGCTCTTATGAGAGCTGGGGAGAAAAGCTTGCAACGCCCAGTTCATACGACCCTGCGAAAGACTTCTTCCGTACAGGTACTAACTTTATCAACTCATTGACCATCAACACAGGTAATGAGTACAATCAGACCTTTGCATCGGTAGCTTCGACTAATTCAAAGGGCATTGTACCAAACAACACGTACGACCGATTCAACTTTACTGTCCGTAATTCTTCAAAACTCTTTGGTGGTAAGGTTCAATTAGACTTAGGCGCATCGTACATCAAGCAAAAAGACAACAATATGGTATCTCAAGGTGAGTATTGGAATCCTATTGTTGCTGCTTATTTGTTCCCACGTGGCGAGTCGTTCGATGCCATCAAAACGTTTGAGCGTTACGACAATACACGAAACTTCCCATTGCAGTATTGGCCAATCTTAGATGGTAAATTTGCTAATCAAAACCCCTATTGGACAGCTTATCGTAATTTAGCTCCTGATGATAAAGACCGATATATGTTTAATGCAGGTCTCACTTATCACGTCTTAGATTGGTTGGATCTTGCTGGTCGTGTTCGTTTTGACAGAACTTTTATGACGAGCGAACGAAAAATTTATGCTTCTTCATACGATGTGTTTGCCAAGTCAAAAGGCGCATACGATTATTATAATTATAAAGATCACCAAACCTATGTTGACTTTATTGCCAGTATCAACAAGCGTTTTGGAGACTTTAGCTTGGCTTCCAACATTGGTTACAGCTATTCTGATTATGGCTCACTCACCAGAGGCTATGGTGGTAACCTAACATTAGTACCCAATAAATTCTCTTTGACGAACATTGATCCTACCGACAGTAAGATTCGCGAGGCTGGTGGCGATAGCAAAGTGCGCAATGTGGCAGCCTTTGCCAGTGCCGAATTAGGCTACAAGAGCATGATCTACCTTACCTTGACAGGCAGAAACGATTGGAACTCGCGCTTGGTTAATTCTTCCGAAGAGTCGTTCTTTTATCCTTCGGTTGGTTTGTCAGGCATCATTTCTGAAATGGTAAAATTACCCAAAGCCATTTCTTACCTCAAAGTAAGAGGTTCGTTCACCGAAGTAGGTTCGCCTGTATCACGTTCGGGTATGACACCGGGAACCATTACAACGCCTATTTTGGGCGGTAGTTTGAAATCAACCGACATTTATCCGTTTACCGATTATAAGGCAGAACGTACAAAGTCGTATGAGCTTGGTTTGACGGCACGCTTATTCAAAAAGCTATCCTTCGACTTCACATGGTACAAATCGAACACCTACAACCAAACGTTTATCGGTGAATTGCCAGAAAGCTCTGGTTATAAAGCCGTATATCTACAAGCAGGAAATGTGGAGAACCGCGGTGTTGAGATGACCTTGGGTTATCACGACAACTTTGGCGAGTTAGGTTGGAACTCTTCGCTTACCTATTCGCACAACAACAATGAAATTATTGAGATGGTGAAGGATTATACTCATCCTATGAGTCCCAAACCTATTAACATTCCTCAAGTTTCTAAAGACAATGGTCGTGTTATCTTAAAGGTCGGAGGTTCTATCAACGACATCTATGCAAATAAGTTCTTGGCTAAAGATAATCAAGGCTTTATCAATGTTACCTCTTCTGGTGGCTTCAACGTAGAGAATGTAGATCCCGTGTACCTCGGTAAAACCACACCAGATTTTACGATGGGTTGGAACAACTCATTCTCTTATAAAGGTTTCGGACTCAGTTTCTTAATCAATGCACGTGTGGGCGGTGTTGTTACTTCTTCTACACAAACATTGCTCGATAAGTTTGGCGTGTCGCAAGCCTCTGCCGATGCTCGTGATGCTGGTGGTGTGCTAATTCCAGAACAGGGAGTGTTTGATGCCAAAAACTATTATAACTTGATAGGTACAGGCGAAACAGCCTTGGCTGGCTATTATACCTATAGTGCAACCAATGTGAGATTGCAAGAGTTAACTTTCAGTTACAAGTTTAATTCTCGTTGGTTCAATAATGTGGTGAAAGATTTAACACTCTCGTTTGTGGCTAACAATCCTTGGATGATTTATTGCAAGGCACCTTTCGATCCAGAGGTGACTCCTTCTACAGGAACTTATGGACAAGGAAACGATTACTTCATGCAGCCCAGTCTGAAGAGTTATGGATTTAGTGTAAAATTTAAATTCTAATCAACTATGAAATTTCTAAGATATAAACAATATATGATAGGTTTATTGGCTTTGTCATTGTTCGCTTCGTGCGACTTTGAGAAAATCAATACCAACGAGTTCGAGATGCTTCCCGAAGAAGGTAAAATGGACGGTATCTCTGTCGGTGGTCCTATAACAGCTTTGCAAAAGTGCGTAGTTCCTGTTGGTACACAAGACGACGGAACGAATGTTGCCAACGAATATCAAGTAGCTTATCATTTGGCTGCCGATTGTTGGAGTGGTTACTTTGCTCAAAACAACAACTGGAACAGCGGTCGTAACAACTTAACCTATTTCTTGATGGACGGTTGGGTATCGGCATCGTACACTTCGGCATATACCAAAGTGATACCATTGTGGCAAGACATCAAGATAAAGACAGAGAAAGATTTCCCCGAGGCTTATGCTTTGGCACAAATTCTCAAAGTATCTACTTGGCATAAGGCAACCGATATGTTCGGTCCAATTCCTTACAAAGAGGCAGGAAAGGGACTTATTAGTGTACCTTATGACAGTCAGGCAGACGTGTATAAATGTATGTTTGAAGATTTAACGAATGCCATTGGCGTGCTGACAAATGCGCTTGAGCATGGTACTACCAAATTGTTGCCCAATGCTGATGCCGTATATGGAGGCAATGTAAAGAAATGGATTGTCTATGCCAACTCTTTAATGCTTCGCTTGGCGATGCGTGTCTATTATGCCGATGAGGCGATGTCAAAGAAGTATGTACTGCAAGCGGTGAACAATCCTTACGGTGTGATGCAGTCTAAGGACGATGAAGCTAAAATGGAAAAGGGTGCAGGACTTACCTTTATCAACAATATTGAGATTTTATCGAACCAATACAACGAGTGCCGCATGGGTTCTTCGATGCAGGCTTATTTAGGTGGATATGAAGATCCACGCCTTCCCAAGTACTTTACAGAGTCTGAAGCTTATTACGCTCAGGAGTTGGGACAATACGGAAAATACCTGGCAGTACCAACTGGTAACATTACGGAGCAGAACGATGTGTATAAAATGGCGTCAAGACCTA
The DNA here is from genome assembly GCF_000762405.1 of Hoylesella timonensis S9-PR14. Classification (GTDB taxonomy): domain Bacteria; phylum Bacteroidota; class Bacteroidia; order Bacteroidales; family Bacteroidaceae; genus Prevotella; species Prevotella timonensis_A. The sequence continues at coordinate 5,985 of NZ_JRPQ01000015.1, forward strand.
ATGTAACCAAGACAACCGCCACTTATTGGATGCGCGCATCTGAAGTGTATTTCCTTTTGGCGGAAGCAGCGTTACATGGCATTTCTGTCAACGGTTCTGCTGAAGACTTGTATCGCAAGGGTATTGCCATGTCGTTCGAGGAAAATGGCATTCCTGCCAGTGAGGTAGACAGCTATATGAACTCTGGCCGTACACCGATGGAATATGAGCTAAGCATGTGGTATCCTAATGTGAATGTTTCAGAGCCTCCAGTTACAAAAGCTACCGTAAAGTGGGGTGGCAGCGCTGAAGAGAAGTTAGAGAAAATCATGATCCAAAAATGGATTGCATTGTATCCTAACGGACAAGAAGCTTGGAGTGAATATCGCCGTACAGGCTATCCAAAGCTGCACAAGGTAATGGCGAATTACAGTAACGGTGAGGTAGATACCAATATCGGTATTCGCAGAATGCGTTATCCTGCCAATAGGGCTACATCTGATGAGGACAAGCAGAACTTGGACAAAGCTCGTCAGATGCTACGTGATGGACAGGATAAGGCTGGTACTCGCCTGTGGTGGGATAATAAGAATAAATAATATACTTAAAATCGAAAAATAATGAAACGTTTTAAATATCATCAACTATTTCTCGCTCTTGCGATAGGAATGTTCATGACCTCCTGTAGTGATATGGTAGAACCCGAAGCAAAAGAGTTTGACCATGTAGGTGGTTATAACACCATGAATAATGAGCAGAGCGAACAATATTATGCTGATTTAAGAGCTTATAAGAAAACGGCTAATAATTATGGTCGTCCTGTAGCATTCGGTTGGTATTCTAACTGGTCGCCAGCAGGCACTTACCGTAGAGGCTACCTTAGTTCGATGCCCGACAGTATGGATATTGTGTCTATGTGGAGTGGTGCTCCTAACAGATTTCAAATCACGCCTGCACAAAAGGCTGACAAAGAGTTTGTGCAAAAAGTGAAAGGAACCAGACTTTTGGAGGTTACCCTGCTTTCATACATCGGAAAAGGTAGAACTCCTGATTATGTGTACCACGAAGTGGAGAAAAAAGCAGAGCAAGAAGGTTGGAGCAAAGACGAGGAACGACTGAATGAGGCAAAGAAACAAGCTCGTTGGAAGTTCTGGGGTTACAATGGCAAACGTGGATCGGAAAGCCATAAACAAGCGTTGGCAAAGTTTGCGAAAGCTCTCTGCGACTCCTTGGTTGCTAACGATTGGGATGGTTATGACATCGACTGGGAAATTGGAAGTGGTGTCTTTGACATGGACGGAACTTTAGAAACCAATGAAGATTTAATTTATTTGATTAAGGAAATGAATAAGTATATTGGTCCAAAGAGTGACCCTGAAGGCAAAGGCCACAAACTAATTTGTATTGACGGACAGTTTTATGGCTTAACCAAAGCCTTGGATGGTTATGTAGACTATTGGATTGCACAATCGTATGGTTGGACGCCCAGCTTAGATTACTATGACTTTGATACCAAAAAGCTGATTATTACCGAGAATTTTGAATCGAGCTTTAGTAGTGGTGGTAAGCTATTAAAACAGGCTGCCTTGATGCCAACCAACGGATGTAAGGGTGGTGTAGGTGCTTATCGTTTTGACAACGACTACGACAACACGCCTAATTACAAGTGGATGCGCCAAGCTATTCAGATTAACCAGAAGGTTTATAATGAATGGAAAGCCAACCAAAAGAAAAAGTAAGTTTAGTGAATCATCAAAAATGAGATAACAATGAAAAACAAACATATATGCCGTTCTCTTTTAATGGGAGGGTTAGCCCTCTTGTTAGGAGCATGCAATAATGAGAGCGAAAATGATTTGCTCGCTGAAAAGGTTTACTTCGAGAGCAGTGAATATCAGGTAACGATGAAAGAAGAAAAAGATGTGATGGATGTAAATATCACCTCTCGTCTTAGTAATCTTCTGTCGTCGGATGTGAATGTATCGTATGAGGTAGCAGAAGAGTCATTGGTAAAAGAGTATAATGCGAAGCATGGTACAGGCTATTTACCCTTCAATGCACAAAATGCGAAAATAAAAACACCGCAAGCTGTCATTGAAGCAGGTGCGACGCACGCCAGACCTGTGGTGCTTACTCTGTCTGGATTGAATAGTCTTGAAGCAGGAAAGTCTTATATCTTGCCTGTTCGAGTAAAATCAAGTAGCGTTCCTACAGTGGCTGGTGAGGATATAGAGTATGTTATTTTAGCGAAACCAATCTTAATTAACAAGGTGGGTACGTTCACAAATCACTATATTTCTGTAAAATTCCCAGCAGGAACTTTCTTTAAGTCGTTTACCTACGAGGCTTTAGTTTATTCTACAGGCTGGGGATCTAATAATACCATTATGGGTTGCGAAGGTATCATGATATTACGTGTTGGTGATGAAGGCGGTGGCATTAGTAGAGGTATTTTGCAAATTGCAGGAAACCAGCATTACGAATCACCTGACAAACTGCCCGCAAACAAATGGTGTCATGTTGCCATCACTTACGATCAGCCTTCTGGAAAGACCGTTCTGTACTTGAATGGTACCAAGTGGGCAGAGTCTACTTGGAATATTGCTGGCTTCGATCCTAATAAGGATGTCGGCTTTAACATTGGTAAGTTGGCTGGATTCCCTTGGGGCGAACGTCCATTCCGCGGTTATATGAGCGAATTGAGAGTATGGAGTGTGGCTCGTACCGACAAGCAAATCAAACAATTCATGTTAGGAGTAGATCCTAAGTCTGACGGACTTGAATTGTATTATAAGCTTGATGGCTCTGAGAAAGTCGAGGGAGATATCATTAAAGATGCAGCCAAGAATTTGGATGGTAAGACAAATGGTATTAACATTGCTACCTTAAATGAACCTATCTCTATCAAATAATTTTTGAGAGTGACATAAAACGTAAAAAGGAGGTGTGCGCATGGTCGTTCACCTCTTTTTTACATGCTTTCAAATCTACGCATGAAAACCATTATTCTTTCCTTGTCATCATGTGAAGTCTACAGATAATCACTTTTAAGATTCTTTTTGTGGCAAAGTCAACTTTATTTCTTATTTTTGCGTGTAGATATTTATGTAGAACATAAAAATGAGAATATGGAACTTATTGTATTTCTGATATTTTTAGCAATTGCCTTATTAGGCTGGGGATGTGGTGCTTTGCATGATAAAGTTTTTAATTATCAGCCGCTGCCTGAAGAGCATGTCGATGATTCATCTGCTGCACACGAAGAGTTGAGTTTGCGAGATATCTTGAAAACCAATAGTATAAAAGGTTATCAAGCAATTTAATTTTTTGGTTCAATTTGAATCTGGTGGGGATTGTCCCAATCCATTCTATTTTGCAACATAATAAGAAATTAGGGAAAATCCTACGGTTCATGGGGAAATTCCCTCTCGAGGTTAAGAAGAGTTTTTGTATATTTGTATCGTACGTCGAGTGTGATTCTATGCTCCGGCTATAAATCAAGAAAACATGAACAAAAACTTACTTATTTCGTTGTCCATCCTCATTGTATGCTGTGGTTGCGGTACTTATGCGGGGAGTGGAGCTTATGCAGGTTCCTCTTTAGGGTCGATATTGGGGAGTGTTATTGGAGGTATCTCTGGAGGCCCTCGTGGAAGTGATTTAGGAACGATAATAGGAATGGCAGGAGGTGCTGTGGTTGGTGGAGCTATTGGAGCAAATGCAGATAGAAAGCGAGAAGCTGATTTAGACCAGTATCAACGAGATAAGGAGATAAGAGCGCAGAAGAGAGCGCAGCGCCAACAAATCAAGAAGCAGAAACAAGAAAACATGTACGATTATCAGCGAGAGGGCTGGGACGCAAGTGGATATGACGAAACAAACAGTGGGGATGACCGTCTCTTGGATTTTGAGAGACAAGGCAATGAAGATTCACTCATGATTCAGTATCCAACGAAGAAGATACCTGCCACCTCCTGCGTAGAAAGGTTAGCCAAAGGTCTCACTTATGCGCCAACCATGGAAATTAGAAATGCACGATTGATAGACCAAAATCAGGATGGAGCCATATCGCGAGGTGAAGTTTGCAGAGTGGTGTTTGAAGTTTACAATCATGGTACTCAGACTTTATATAATGTAGAACCGATAGTTTTAGAAACCACCAACAACAAGCATCTTAACATTTCCCCGAGTGTTCGTGTAGAACAAATCGAACCGGGTACAGGGATTCGCTATACTGCCATGATAAAGGCTGACAACAGATTAAAGTCGGAGCGTGCAAAGATATGCGCCACTGTGGTGCAAGGAGGTCGTACAATTTCGAAAGTTTGTGAGTTTGATGTCATCACGAAGAAATAAAAAATAGCCGTTCAGCTATCATTTGGTAGCTCACGGTATGCGTCGTGGCGTGGAATGGAGCGAAACGAAAGTAAGAAATAAAACTCCTGTGAAAAGTGTTTATCTCTTACTCGATGATAGATGATATTTATATTCCTTACTTAATAGCGTCGTATGCCTGAATGGATTGAGTAAATCTGTTCATTACTTCTTCTGCCGTATAAAGTCCATCGACATTTGCTTTCAAGCCTTTCAGTTGCAAACTGTATACCTCTGGAGGATTTTGTAAGTTTAGCATGGAGAGTCCGCGCAATTGCTGTGGATTTTGATATACAATATTGATAGCAATAAATTCTTTTCCAGTCTTATGAGCTCATTTCTCAAAAACTAATTTGCTGCCAATGGGAGTTTTCTTTTCAATAGCATTTGGCAATTCGTAGTTGTCAATGCCCAATGCAGCACTTACACTGGCAATATTCGAGTCGTGTCCGCATAGGAATGTAAACTTACGGCATTTTGTGCTGTTTGGTAACACTTTTTTGCATTATTTTTCTTGAAACCTGCGTGGAGTTTTGACGAAAATACTTAATTTTGCATTCGATATCTAAAATAGAACAATAGCGCTCTTATATTGAACATTAAGGAGCAACAAAATGAAGGTATAACTATTTTTGATGATGTATGTATAAATATATGACACATAGTATTGGTTACCTGCTAACGACTTCTTTCGCCTTTACTAGAGAGTTCGGGAAGGTGTTGTGTGCCATGCGTTTATTAACATCTTTTGTTACCCCCCCCC
>NZ_JRPQ01000016.1 GCF_000762405.1 Hoylesella timonensis S9-PR14
CAGTCGTATAGCTCGCTATACTCCTTCACTCACAAACAAATTGACCTCAAAAATAATCTCACAATCTGTCAAAGCTAATTTATAGAACCGCCCTTAAATAAAGGAGCCGTGTAATTCTTGAAAAATTTACAACCCTATCGATACATCATCCAAAAAATATTCATAAATTTGCAAGTAGCGGGGACTAATACCGCACAACATCATATTTCTAACCATCATATCACATAAAACGAGTATGAGACAAAAAAAACATCAGGTAAGCGAATTACCATCAGAGTGTACTACCATCATAGTAGGAAGAGAGATGACAGCCGACGGTTCCATGATTGTAGCCCGTTCGGAAGACTGGGATGCCATGGAAGCCAAAAACTACGAACTGTACGAAGATACGAAAGAGGGACCAAAAGAATTTATCGCCTTGGACAGTCCGTTCCGCTGTGAACTGCCCAAAGAAGCATTGGGTTACAATGCATTGGCACCCTTCAACCTACCACGCCACTGGGGAAGCGCAGGATTCAACACCGCCGGCGTGGGCATGAGTGCAACTGAAAGCATATTCAGCAGCGATGAGGTGTTAAAGTATGACCCCTTGGTAGAAACGGGTTTGGCAGAGAATGCCGTGTTCAACGTCGTACTGCCCTACGTTCACACCGCGCGCGAAGGCGTAGAGCGCTTGGGCATGCTCATCGAGAAACATGGTATTGCAGAAGGTTTCGGCATCGGATTCGTAGACGCACAAGAAATATGGTACTTGGAAACGGCCTGCGGACATCGTTGGTTGGCTTGCAAAATGCCGAAAAAGCAATATTTCGTCACGGGCAACCAGAGCCGTTTCCGCCAGTACGACCCTAACGACAAAGAAAACTATTTGGCATCTGCCGACTTGATTGAGTTTGCAGAGAAACATGGATTACACGACCCGAAGAAGGGCGAATTTGATTTTCATGTATCGTATGCGCGCGACGTCAAGCTCGACACTACCTATAACTATCCACGCGTATGGGGTCTGCAGCAGATGTTTTCGCCAGCGATAAAGAATGACGTCACTAAAAATACATTCCCTGTTTACGCCAAAGCCGAGAAGCCTATCAGCATAACAGACTTACGTACGGCATTCCGTTTCCACTACGACAATACCGAACACGACCCTTATCTACATAGCAATCCAAAAGAACCTTATCGCCCAGTATCTATCTTCAGGACCACACAGACCCACATCCTACAGGTGCGTCCTGAACTGCCTCAGGCCATTGGCTGCGTTGCTTACGTTGCCATGGGCATGGCCGACTTAGGTTTGTTCTTGCCGCTGTATCAGGGCATCAGCTCATATCCAGTTGAATATACGCAGGGAACCGACCAGTCGAGTGCCGATTCTGCTTATTGGAAATTCCGTAAGGTGATGGCGCTGGGCATGGTGGACTACAACAAATATGCGCCAATGATTAAAGAGACGTACCGCAAATTTGAGGAGGAAACCGACCAACGGCAACGTGAAATGGAAGAAGAGTATTTGCGTATATACAAAACACAGCCGCTACGTGCAAAAGACATGTTGCAAGAATTTTCTGACAAGGTGTTGACTCGTGCGCTATGCGTAGCCGACAAGCTGCAAGAGCGGTTATTCACAGAGCTCACCAAAGACATTCAAGCCGAATATCTCTTCCACGGTGCTTAATTGAACCGCGAGGTTTGTTTGAACCATAAATAAAACCTGATGAAACCAAAAGATCTGTCTTACCATAAGATAGAAGAATTGGTTTCATCAGGTTTTTCTCGTGGCTCACCACCCCACCGCTCCATGCGCGGTTAGAAGTTGCTCACGCCTAAGTTGTGGTCAACCAACATGCCGTCGCGCATCTTCAGGTTCAGCTTGCCCGACTTCTTCGCATGGAACTTGATGATGAAGAGCTTGGGGTCGCCCTCATCCAGCAAGAAGTTGTTGCCACGATTGACAAAGGTGGGATACAAGGCTTTCTGTCCGCTGGTATGCAAGCGGTCTTTCGAGGAAAAGCACTGTTCGCGCGACTACTAACGCAAGATGAGTCCTCCGTCTCATATTTTCTTGAACAGAAGCACGAGCCGCTTGTCCTTACTGTAAAAAAAATACGATGCCCTTAGTTTAGTAAGTGATGATGTTAAGGCTTTTCATTATGATGAAAGGCGTTCCGTGTTTTTGTCCTATTATTTTACCAAAAATCGACCATTGAAAATCTTCAAAATAGAAAAAATCAATAGGCAAGCGTCCTTCAAAAATGTGCTGATTTTGGCAAAATAAATGTCTTTTCAAGCTGAAACATTGACTTAACGGTCTTGGAAACACTCTTTAGAGGTGTTATTCACATGCTTCAGCGGCATTAAAGCATGCAAATTACAGGCTTATCTCAATGCTTTAACCGCCCGAAGTTGGCAATAAT
>NZ_JRPQ01000017.1 GCF_000762405.1 Hoylesella timonensis S9-PR14
TTTCTGTGTTTTGATAAAAGGACTAACAAATCTTAAATTCTTTCAAAGTATGCCTCATAGTCGTGCCACTTTATACTTGACTTATATTGGGCAGCCGTCTTCATCAGATGTCTGAACAAATCATATTCTGGTTTCTTGCTATCCCTAAACCAACGACGGTTAAATTTCCAACAATACTCGTTCAAGTATAATTGGAGAAACCGCTCGTCAATTTCTTTGTGAATGGCATCAATACCACTGCGGCATTCTCCTGTAACGATGTGGACCCATGGCAGAACCTTAGTCACGACTTCGTGTGGGCTACTTTCTGTCTGAACATGTTGAACAAGACCTGTTAGAGTTTTCTTTAGGCTTATGAGATTATGTCCTCCGTCTGAATCTATCTTTGAGTCATGAACTACCGACTTCTCAACATAAGGTGCTAATGTTTTGTATTGACTATTAGGTAATGCATACATTTTAATATAGCGAACAGCTTTCTTTACCTTGCTTCTATTAGCTTGCTTTATAAGTTTAGATGCTTTGTTAAAACGCTCTGTATCAGTGTTGTCTGATAGATAATTGCTTAGAATAGAATCCGCATCTTTGCTCTGCGCAATTACCAGCACAGGAGTTTGTTTACTCTTTAAGATTTTCTCTCCGCCCTCCTCTGAAATAAAAGAAGTTGGGAAATACGACAAATCGAGTTCTATCTGCTCAGAGAGTTTATAGATACTATCTCTCTGTCCCATAATATCTCTCAGTTTCATCATCATCAACCATGCAGGAGGATAATATTCAAGTTCAAGTTGATGCTGAATCTCTTTAGCCGATAGGACTTGTTTTATGGATGTCATCATGTGCGCAGTGAAAAACCAATCATATAGCGATAATTTGCTATGTTCCATAACAGTGCCCTTTGTCAAAGGAATTCTGTTACCACAGGTCTCGCACTGAAAAGCTCTCCTTCCATATAGCCATTTGTACTTGGTTGCTCCACACTTAGGACATACAACACCTACCTCTTCTCGGATACCCTTAAGGTAATTTTCACAGCTATTCTCATCGGGGAATATTTGGAAGAAATCTTTCAATAGCATCAGGCTCATATTTTTAGCAAATATAATTGATTTATAGAATGTTGCAAAAGTGCTATATTTTAATTAACATATATTAGTCCTTTTATCAAAACACAGAA
>NZ_JRPQ01000018.1 GCF_000762405.1 Hoylesella timonensis S9-PR14
TGTATTTATAGGAGCTTCAAGAAATTGTTAAAAGATTATCGTGGACAGTAGTGAAAACGAATTATCTTTTTTCGACTGATAATATCGAATGAACATAAATGTTCTGACAAATTTAACGAATTAAGATACTTATATAGAACTCCAATTTGTTATTTGTTTTTTGTTTATGTTTTGTCCATTTTGATAGTTGGTCAGTGTTTCTACGTTCTTTTATGTATGGTTTCCATGACTGTGAAATTACCTTATCGGATTTTGTGGATTAAATAGTCGGATAGGTGATAATCTGATTTCATTGAAATTGATTAATATTCCTAATTGTAGTCCTGTGGCTTTGAGGTAATTGATGAGTTGAGCTTTGTGACTATCGTCAATCCTTTGTGTAGCCTTTAGTTCGACTATTATTTTGTTTTCCACACAAAAATCACAGATGTAGGGTGTAGAGAGTGGATGATGATGAAAAGAAATGTTGATTCTTTTTTCTCTTTCAAAGTTAATATCTCGTTCCCGTAAGGCAATGGCAAATGCCTCTTGGTACACTTTTTCCAAGAAGCCACACCCCAGTTCGTTATGTACTTCAAAGGCAGCCCCTACTATTTCATAAGACAAATCCTTATACAGTGGCTCCATATCATAGCATTTATACGTTAGTTAATTAGGGATTATGGCTGTATTAAATTTGTTTTATTCGTCCGAGCTTTAGCTCATTTTTATTCATAAATATAGCAAAGTTATTTGTTTTATTTGTTACATTTGTTGTTACTACAAAAAATTATTGCTTGTTGATAGACAAGATAAGTGCTGATTGGGCTGGAACAATGACCTTGTCGGCATGTTCATCGAGCATCAATTTCTCTGTTCCATTGACATCAATGACCCCATCGTAGCACAGTACGTTGTACGCTCCAGCCGGCAAGGATACCTGTTTCTCGGTTTTGTTGGCATTGAGCAGCACGTAGATATAACTGTTAGTGGGGACGTCAAACAAGCGATAACCCACCAGGCATGGCTCGGTTGGGAAGAAAGTGAGATGCTGACGCACAGCCTCTGCGTTGCCCAAACGGAATGCTTGATATTGCTTCCGCAGTGCTATGAGACCCTTGTAGTAGTTGAACACCTGCGGGTAACGCTGCAAATTGTTCCAATCCAATCGGTTGACTTCAATGGGAGAGTTAAACGAGTTGTGCACCCCTTGCTTGTCGCGGAGCATCTCTTCGCCACTCAACATGAACGGAACGCCTTGCGAAGTGAACACTGCCGTTTGTGCAAGCAAGTCCAATCGGATGATTTCTTCGGTAGAAATGTTGGGAATGGAAGCCTTCAGCCGGTCCACCAAGCACATGTCGTCGTGGCAACTTACATAACTAACCATCTGTGTGGGTTCAGTTGCCCATGCCGCTTTGCTGTAGTTCACTTTGCTCATGTCTACTTGTGGATGTGCTATGGCACCAGCAATGCCAAATTTAATGCTCTCTTCCTCGCCAGCAATGCCAGCAAGGAATGCTCCTTTCCTGTCGTCACTGAAGGGACCACGCAAGGCATCACGCAGTTCATCACTAAAGGCTGCAATGCCTGGCATTTGTTGGATGTTGGCTTTCATGGCGAGTTTGTCCGCAGGATAAGCACAAGTCCCAGCACTCCATCCCTCACCATAGATATAAATAGATGGGTCTATCTTGTCTACTTCCTCTCGGATGGCGTTCATGGTCGCTATGTCGTGAATGCCCATGAGGTCGAAACGAAAGCCGTCGATGTGGTATTCGTTGATCCAATATTTTACCGATTCTAACATGAATTGCCGCATCAAAGGTTTTTCCGACGCCGTCTCGTTGCCACAACCCGATCCATTTGAATACTTGCCTTCAGCGTCTTTGCGGTAATAGTAATCGGGGTAAGTACGCTGAAAGTTACTGTTTTCGATGTCGAACGTATGGTTATACACCACGTCGAGGATGACACGAATGCCCGCCTTGTGCAGGGCTTGCACCATTTGTTTGAATTCCTTGATGCGCACCTTGGGGTCTTTGGCATTGGTACTGTATGCTCCCTCTGGCACATTGTAGTTTTTTGGGTCGTATCCCCAGTTGTAATTGGCATTGGAGGTTTGGTGTTCATCCACCGAGGCAAAGTCGAACGAAGGCAACAAGTGTACCGCATTCACCCCTAACTCTTTGAGGTGGGCAATGGCTTTTGGTTCAGCCAATCCCACAAACTTGCCCTTATGAACGGCAGGAGAAGTAGGCGAATCGGTGTAATCGCGTACGTGCATCTCGTATAACACTAAGTCGGAGGGCGATGCGAGCGCAGGTCTCTTATCGTTTTCCCACCCCTCGGGATTGGTTGTTTGCAGGTCAATGATGGCTCCTCTGTTGCCATTGATGCCCACAGCCTTGGCAAATACGCCCGGTGTCTCGCCTCCTTTGTGCTGTTGGTAGCCCAACACTTCAAAGGTGTAGTACATACCTTTCAGGTCGCCCTTGATCTCTTTTGCCCACACATCGTTGCCCATTGACTTCATTTTGACGGTTTTCGTGGGCTTTCCACCTTCGCCTTCTTTGTACAAACGCAGCACGACATGCTTGGCAGCGCTTGGCGCATTGAGCTTGAAAGCAGTCTTTTGAGGCGAATAAACCATTTCGTTGAACACTTTGGCAGATAAAGATAATTTACTTGTTGGCATCAAAAAAGCCAACAACAGGAAAATATAATGCTGATAATGTCTCATAAGTAAGGGTGTTATTGATTATTGCGCCATGAGCGAAACGGCAAATCCGCCACCGCTGGCTTGATTGATTTTCAACACGTCTCCACGCTTCACGGTTTTGTGCGTGATGACATAAGCTTGTGGATTGTGGTCGTAATGGGCATTTTTAGCATCGGCATAAATCGTGCATCTGTACTTCTTACCCTTGTCGAGGAAGTCGAGTTTGATGACACTCTTATGTCCGTTCTCGTCGCATTTGCCTCCGATAAACCAGTTGTCCGTGCCTTTTGCCTTGCGAGCCACGGTGATATAGTCGCCGGGTTCAGCCTCTAAATACTTGCTGTCGTCCCAGTCAACTGCCACATCTCGTATGAATTGGAACGCATCATCGAACTTCTCGTAGTGCTCGGGCAAGTCAGCAGCCATTTGTAGTGGGCTGTACATGGTGACATAGAGTGCCAACTGTCCTGCCAAGGTGGAGTGTACAAAGCTGGTATTGTTGCTCCATTCAGACAGTTTCGTTACAAAAATACCCGGCGTGTAGTCCATCGGTCCGCCCTGTAAGCGAGTAAAAGGCAGGATAGTGGTATGGTCAGGATTGTTTCCTCCAAAGGCTTCGTACTCTCCACCCCTTGCACTTTCGTTGCCAACCATGTTCGGCCATGTTCGGCATAAGCCCGTTGGACGTGTCGCTTCGTGTGCATTCACCATGATATGGTGCTTGGCAGCTTGCTTCACCACATACATATAATGGTCGTTCATGGATTGAGAGAAGTGGTGGTCGCCACGAGGAATGATGTCACCTACATATCCTGTCTTCACGGCATCATATCCATATTGGTTCATGAGATTGAAAGCCTTTTTCAAATGTCGTTCATAATTCACGGCGCTGGATGATGTCTCGTGGTGCATCAATAGTTTTACACCTTTGGAATGGGCATACTCATTGAGTCCTTTCAGGTCGAAATCGGGGTAAGGTGTAACGAAGTCGAACACGTCTTGCTTCCAGTGGTTCGCCCAATCTTCCCAACCTACGTTCCATCCCTCCACCAATACTTGGTCCAATCCGTTCTTGGCAGCGAAGTCGATGTATCGCTTCACCTTATCTGTGTTAGCCGCATGGCGTCCGTTTGGCTTCGCTTTACTCCAGTCTATTTGGTCGAGTTTGATAGATGGGAACTCATCGGTGTAGTTCCATGCGCTTTTGCCAACAATCATTTCCCACCACACACCGCAGTATTTTGTGGGATGAATCCAACTCGTGTCTTCTATCTTGCACGGCTCGTTGAGGTTCAGTATGAGGTTGCTCGACAGCATATCGCGTGCGTCATCGCTCACCATTACCGTTCGCCACGGACTCTTACAAGGAGTTTGCATGCACCCTTTGGCACCGTATGCGTCTGGGGTGAGCCAGCTTTCAAACGTCATGGTCTTATCGTCTAAGTTGAGGTGCATGGTAGAATAGTCCACACAAGCTGCCTCGTGGATGTTGATGTACAGCCCATCTTGGCTTTTCATTTGCAGCGAGGTCTGCACACCTGTGGGTGAGAACACCGCCACCGACGAGTTTCCCCAGTTCACTGCATCATGAAAACGCCCCCTTATTTCGGAGAGCTTGCTTTGTTGTGTCTTTTGCTCTTGCGTGTCATAGTCGCCCGGAATCCACCATGCCGTATGGTCGCCAGCCATGGCAAACTGCGTATGTTCTTCTTTAATGAGGAAATACGTCAAACTGTCTTGCTGTGGAAATTCATAGCGCAATCCCATTCCTTCGTTGTAAACACGGAACCGAACAATGATATTGCGCTCAGAAGAAGCTTGATGCAACGTTACCGCCAGTTCGTTATAATGGTTTCTGATGGTTGCGGTCTCCCCCCAAACAGGCTTCCATGTCTCGTCAAAGGTGGATGTCTGCGTGTCTTTAACCGTAAACCCATTCATCAAGTCGGTTTCCCTGAGCCCCTTGGAGGCGTGTTTGTCCTTCATGAGTTCCAATCCCAAGCGCGATGGTTTCACCACGGCTTTGCCTTTATAAGTCATGGAATAGGTGGGTACGCCATTGCCTTGCAGACTAAAGTTGACGCTTACATTGCCATTGGGCGATTTGACTACTTGTGCCAACATTGCCATTGGCAGCATAAAAAACAAAAGGATAAGGTTGATTTTCTTCATGATGTTGTGGTTCAAAGGTATGCCACAAGGGCGCAAACCCTTGTGGCTATAGGTGTGAGGGGTAGGGTGTCAGCTCCTTCCCGACTGTGAGTTCAGTTCACATAGATTGCTCACCAAGCTATTGTCGGTCAGCATGTCTTCTATGTTCAGGTGCATCCGATAACGCCAATAGTGCTTTGGATTGGCAGGAATGTTGATGCGTTCGGCGTTGGCATCGTCCAATCGGAGTCGTTCGTCCATGGACAACCAGTCTTGTATGGACAGGATGCAGAGCATGGAGGGCGATGCCAAGTGTTGCCAGATGATGTCGCGAGCCAGCCAACCCGGCAGTGGATGGGGGGCAGGTCCTTCCTTTCCAAGCATGGTGTTGTAATAATGCTGTGTGCGTGGGTAGTCTTCATCCCACCATTGGCGCAGCGTTGGCATGTCGTGTGAGGATATGGTAGCCACACTTCTGTAGGGGTTGCCAGGTAAATAGCCAAAGGTTACCTTTGGGTCTTTGGGCATCGACTGCACCTCGAGACTGAGGATGCGCAGCTCGTTCATCACCCATGCCACGCAATCGGGTACCATTCCCAAGTCTTCGGCACACACCAACATGCGGGTAGCCTGTACCAATTTAGGTAATTTCTTCATCGCCTCGTGATACCAGAACTGGTTGTTGCGGCGATAGTAGTACTCGTTGTACAAACGGTTGAACGCCTGTTTGTCCACATCCCACAGACTTTCGTAGATGAAGTTGAATTGTGCCGTGATGCGTGGGTGGAACAGGTGAGGATTTTTCTTGTCACGAACAAACAACACATCGTTGGCAAGCGCATACAGTCCGTCGCGTATCCAAGTGTTCTTCTCGTCCATTTCCTGCCCCTCGAAAGCAGCTTCAATCTTGCGCTCGGTGTTGAAATGCTCGTTCAACTCAAACACGTCATCGTGAATATGGTTTAGATATTTGGCAATGACTTCTTCACGATGTTCGCCAAACACTCTGTCGATGACCCAGTTGCGGACGTAAGGTTTCGTAAACAAATCTTCTTGGAAGTTGAGTCCGTAGGATGCTATCTCCTCGCGCGACATACCCAACGATGGCGAAAACTGACCGCACAAGCCGTTGACACAGCTAGTAGGTATTTCCCAAATGCGGAAGAATCCCAGCACATGGTCGATGCGATAAGCGTCGAAGAACTCTGCCATGTTCTTGAAACGGCGTTCCCACCAGGCGCATCCGTCTTTCAACATCTCGTCCCAGTTGTAGGTGGGGAACCCCCAATTCTGTCCGTTTACAGAGAAATCATCGGGTGGTGCGCCTGCCTGTCCGTCCATGTTGAAGTATTTGGGTTCTACCCAAACGTCACAACCGTGGCGACTGACCCCAATTGGCACGTCGCCTTTGAGTACGATGCGCTTGCTTTGCGCATAGGCGTGCGCCTCCTTCATTTGAGTGTATAGCACAAACTGCACGAAGTAGTAGAACGCTACTTGTTGATATGCCTTGTTGCTTGGGGTGCTCAACGCCTTGCGGTCTGCCTCGTTCCATGTGTGGTGGTCGCGCCATTGTGTAGCGTCTGCCGTGCCATATTGGTCGCGCAGGTAGCAGAACTGTGCGTAAGGCACCAGCCAGCGAGCACTCTTTTCGAAGAACGCCTTGTACGCCTTGGTACCCATGGTGCGTTTGCCCTCTTGCTTGAAGAGTAGTTGTAAGAAATCCATCTTGCTTTTCATCACGCGCACATAGTCTATCTGTGGTAGACAGTTCAGCTCTTCTTGCAGTGTGTCAAATTGCGCTTGTTGCGCCTTGTCGTTGAGTTTGGGCAATTGGCGCAAGTCGCAATAGAGCGGATGCAACGCAAACACGCTGATGCAGCTGTATGGGTAAGAGTCGGTGTAGGTATAGGTGGCTGTGGTGTCGTTGATGGGCAACAACTGAAGAACATGCTGTCCGGTGGCTTCCACAAAGTCAATCATTGCCTTGAGGTCGCCAAAGTCGCCCACGCCAAAGCTGCCTTTGCTGCGTAGTGAGAATACAGGAACCAATGTTCCTGCCACCTTTGTGTTGGGCATGGGCATGAAAGCCTGATCCAAGTGGTACACCACTACGTCGCCACGGTTGAGCTTGGGTACGTCAATGGTGCGGTTGAAGCACGGTTCCCACATCGGCTCGTTCGTGGGAAGGGAGTACGACAGGGCAGCAAACTTCAGTTCTATGTGCTGCTCGCTCAGTGTTTCAGCGTCCACGTCCACCACCCATTCGTTGTGCTGGTGCTGGGTCATGGGCAGTGCTTTGCTGATGTTCCACTCGCCCAAGGCCTCGGTGTCGCCCAACAGCACTAAATATTGGTCGGGTTTGAGTTGTGGAGAACGTACAATGATGCGCACCGTCTTGTCGTAAGCCGTGGGCTGCAGAGCTTGCAATGTGCTGCGGTGAAGGCAGTCGGTGAAAGCCGAAGAGTACAGATACGAGTCTTCTGGTATCTGCATCCAGTGGTCGTACACATGGTATTGCTTCGCTTTGGCTGCCGTGAGGTCAAGGCGGTGGGTAAGAGTGGTCCATTCCTTGCGCGTTACCTTTCCGTCGCATTCTACCGAGTAGTAGTAGCAAAGGGAATTTTGCGCTTCAGTGGCAGACAGCTTGAGGTCGCACTTCCAGTGCAGTCCGTCGGTGGTGTACATTCTATAAGGGGTATAAAGCCCGTCTGCAGGCTGACCTTCATTCACTACATTCAAGATGAGGTCTTCCCCAAATACCGTTTTGTATTCAATGTTAAATAATAGATTCATAGACTAAGGGTTAGTAGTTGCTCGACTGTTAATAAGTCGCTTATCTGCAAATTTATAAAGAATAGGTAGGGGGTCGCTGCCTTGTAGAGATAAAACTGTTAGAAATATTGCGCAAACGTTTGCGCTTCCTCTCTTTATTATGAATGCACAGGGTAGGCGAGTGCCTGTGATTTTGTCCTGATTTTTCCTTTTCAGAAAGTTGAAAAATAGATTTTGGAACGGTTACAGAGGTACCCTTTTCGTCTTGTTTTTACTCCTCTTGGTGGTTAACCCATTACTTTAGTCGCGCTATCTTGTGTGAATAAGGGTACAAAGTGGTGCAGATAAGCCTGTTAAGTCAATGCTTTAGTCTCATTGAAGCATTGAGTTAGCTCCGCTTCACTATGCAAATTTTGAGTTAAGACGCTGATATACGGATAAATACAAAAATCGCTTATTTGCGACCAAAAGGACAGTTGTTGGCAAATATGCGAGTATTAACGCCCGATGTAAAATTTTTTCTTATTGCACACCTCATTTTTTTTCTGGCGAGAGGGGGCTTGTTTTTTTGTAGTAAACCACTTTTATAGTAGCCTTATATGACAAAAAGAGACCCATTTTAGGTCTCTTTTTGTCACTTATGCCCATACTTATTTCTTCAATATCTTCTTGCCGTCAACGATATAAATGCCAGTTGGCAGACTGTCCCACGCTTTTGTTTGGCGAACTCCTTCCAGATTGACGATATGTTGATGATTCGGCTTTTTGTGTTCATACGCCTTTATGTCCGTGGAGGTTGATTCGTTTATTATATGGAACACATGGCGCAAAGCCAAGGGATTCCACACGTCCACACGCTTTCCATTACGGTCAATCTCCACATGTACTTCGTAAGAGTGGTTGGCTTCTAATTTGGAAGTAGGAAAAGTGAGGCGTGTTTGGGCTTTGTTATTTGGTTGTTCGCAAGGCAAATAAACACTATGAACAGTACCCAAGTCAACCCATGTGTTGGTTGTTAAGTCTAACAATCTGTAATAAACGTTGCCATGATAGCCATTTCTCAATCCATATCCCCTCACTCTTGCGTGCACCTGCAATCCTATTTCGGCTGTTTTGTTCAAATCAAATGTAGAATAATTGGCTTCTTTACCATCCACGAGGAAGTCTACATAGCTGAATTCAATGGTTCCTTCATGGTTGTTAGGCAATACCTCCACCTCGAATGGCTCTTTCATGGTAATGGGGATCAGCACTTCTGTTCCTTTTCTGTTTGCTTTAATAGCAAAGGTTACATCATATTTGCCGGTTTTTAGAGATCCTACTCTGCCCGGATTGTAATATTGTGACAGCATGTTAATGGCGAACGTGGTACTTCCAAGCCGTTGTGCGACAACGTTAGGAGTGAGCAGGAAGCCATTAAACACTTCGCCTGTCACCTTGTTTTTAAGCGTCATCACCAAGTCGCCACGTACTTCTTCTCTTCCAGGATTGTATAAAGTGAGGCTGAAAGCGGCATATTTGCCTGAGTTTTCGTAGAAAGGAGCCAGCAGCGAGGGAGCCTTTTCCATCACCACGACATCCTTCGGATTGTTTGTCTCAATGGTAACTTCCTCGTTCGAGAGTTGCACTTGCATCTCATTGACGTGGTTGACGCGCGTCCACTCGCCACTCTTTTTTGTCTTTGCGTCAAGCAATTCCGAATAGACCGGCACCAAGCGATAGTTGCCGTTTGGCACTCCGTTAAAGTTAAAACCATTCACCTCAAAGTTCATGGATGTGAAAATGGAAGCCCAGTTGTGGTTGATATTCGTTGTCGGATATACTTTAACGAGATGATTGCCGCTGTCATAAAGTGCAAGTCCCACCTTACCCGTGAACACACCCAACTCACCCTTCACCGAACTGTATGAGCCGAGCTTGTTGATTTCGGCATTAAACGCATCTGTTCTCGCACCCTTTGTCTTGTCAATGGTGAACGCTGTGGTGGCACGAGCGTCCAATCCGCGAGGTATATCTTCAAACGGGGTGGCTTTTCCATTGTTTGGATGTGCTAAAAGAGCTTGCATGTCGTCCCAGAAAGTACCCGAAATACCATAGCCTTTGATGTTCATGTAAACGGTGTTGATGTCAAAATAGCCATCGTTTTCACCAGCCCATCCCCAATTGATATGTATAAATCCTCGTTCGTCGTAGCCGTCGAAAACAAACGCATGATTACCTCCTACCACCAAAATGGGATAGCCTTCCGACAGCTCTCGTATCACATTGGAGTGAAATTGGTTCGCAGGCAAAAAGTCTTTATCGAGAAATTTCACGGTATAATCAAAAACATTGCGAAGCGCATTGCACGCGCGCTGCAAATTAGAGTCGCTCCCTTTGTGATAATATCTCATGTAGACTGCTTTGCCAATGTCACGCATCAACACGCCAACGGCTTGTGCCGAACGCTCGGAAGTTGTCTCTTCAACAGTGTTTTTCATGTCATTCCACCAATAGGTGGCACTCCGCTGCGCTTCATCACCTGTTGTCGATATATAATCTTTAGGCCGCTTTTTAGGCCATTTGTGATAAAACATCATTTGTGCGGTTGCTGTTGCCACGCACCCCGTAGGCGTTGTTTGCCCACTGATAACTGGGGTATATTTATTGAAAGGATAGTATTGGCTCCACTTGCAAGTAAGCAATGGCTCTACTTTGCGTTTCACCAAAGAAGATGTTTGTGCCGCTTTCGCGGGATTGGCTCGCACTGCCTTCACCACACGTTCATAATCTTTTAGAAACTGTTTGAAGTAAGATGAGCCGTTGTTGCTGTCTTTCAGTTGCCCACTACCATAAGCAACCACTTCGTTGAGCGTGCTTTCTCCAGATATAATGACAAACTTATGGTCGGCGGAGCCCGTAAAGACATAGTAGGCGGGCGGACATGTAGCTTTTGATGAGCGAGTTTGTGGGATGTCGCTCCATGGCTTTGGGTTCTTAACGTACTTTGAAGCAATGTCTGAAGCTTGCCGTATCGTTATCGGTTCCGCATGCGTAAACATAACGCAGGCTAACATTATTATCACGGAAAATAATGTTTTCGTTTGTTTGTTCATTCTGTATACTCTGTTAAAATTTCAGGTAAATATAAAAAAGAGATAGATGTAGATGCAAATTCAAAATGTAACTACATCTACAAATGTACATAACTCATCGTTATAAGGCGTGTTCTGGAGTTACTTCACCATTTCTTATTTCATTGGGAGTGCCTCCTAACATCTCCTTGCAGAAAGTTGACAGGCGTTGAACCGAAGAGAACTTGAACTGGTTGGCTATCTCTTCCATGGTGTCATCAGTATTGCTTAGCGCCTTGAACAGCGCTTCGCCTTTTACTTTACTAACCCACGCCTTAGGTGTCTCGCCAAAACATCGTTTGAAGTGTCGTATGAATGTAGGACGACTCATGCACACCTTTTCTGCCATCTCGTCAATGGAAGGGTAAGTGTGCGACATCGCAATAATGGCGTCCTGAAACGACAAATCCATGCCATAAAAAGGAGCAAGGAAAGGTAACAGTTCTTCTTTGGGATAATACGCTTGCATGACTGCAGTAAACTCACGCTGCTTGCTCAATTGGATGTCGCAACAGAGCAAACCGTCCATGACATAGTTGGCAGTTTGCCGTGCCAGCACTTCTACAGGTTTGAGCATGTCTAAGGCAAATAGCCAGTCGGTACGCTTGGGCGCACTCTTAATCATTTCATCGCTGATGATGTTGTGGCAAAACCTGAATTTGCTCTCAATAAAATAAAGTACCAAAACCAAACTATCCTCAACAAAGTAAATGGAATTCTCAATGCCTGCGGGCATGGGGAACATTTGATTGGCATGAACATAGAAAGTTGGAAATCGCTTGCCCTCCACACGCAAAGTTCCTTCCAAGAGGAAAATCATGGCGGTTCGCGATGAAGCAGTATGAGCCACAACGCCTGTCTTTTCGCGCACCACTCTAAAGCCTACGGGGGAGTTGCTTTGATAGTGCTCGCACATCATGTGCTTATTCAAATAATAAACGTGCATAGGCTGGCTATAGCAATTAATTTGATAATACAAAATTAAATATTTATATAATATACATTTCACCCATTAACAAATATTACATGTTGATGTAGGGGGGGTAACATTTATTAACTGTTTTACCTCTATCCTGTTCAGGATTTCTGTATGTTTTCCTAAAAATATAGGAAAGTGATGTGCGTGGAAAATGGCGCCTTTTTTATTTTAATGGTATAAATTATATAGAAATTTAAGTTTGATACAAAATGATAATCTTTTGAAATATTTTGTTATGTAGCCTCTTCTTGAAGATGTTTACCTTTGCAAACAGAAATACAGGGTAATTATAGTATAAAAAAAGATAGTTTCAAAAAATAAAGAGTAAATACATTGCTGTGCATTAATTGTCTAAGTAAAGAGGTGTAGATTATGAAAAAGAATTATGTATGTCCACAGATAGATATTATTTATACAAAAATGGAAGATGCGTTGCTGGCAGGATCGCCTAACAACACAGGTAGAGGTGGTAATAATACACCAGATGATGGTCGTTTTCTTGGTAGTAAATCATTTGATTTGGGCGAAGAAGAGGACTGGCAGGACTTAGATATAGCTGCTAATGATTGGAATTTTTAATATTTGGAAAGCATAAAAATGAAAAAACAAACTATTATTTTGTCGTTATTGACAATCATCTGTTTCTTAACAAGCTGTTCTGAAAACGATGAGTTTAACGGTGTGCTTGACAGAAATGCACAACAAACAACAAACGTAATCTCTGGTACAGGTACTCTCAACTTTGGAGATCTGGAGAAAGTCTTGATGAATGTACCACAAACAAGAACTGCTACACATTATGTAAATGGTGGATTGAATTATGGCTGGAAAAAAGGAGAACGGATTCCTGTCTATATGTATTATAAACAAGGTGACAAACAAGCTGTTATTGAAAATGAAGTAGTTTTTGGTGATTTCAAAAAACTAACCTTTAAGACAAAGATTCCAAAGGGCTTCTATCCAAGAAGAGGCGACCTCTATGTAGCAGCTGTCATGCGTAAGCAACCAAATGCAACAAACGGTGCATGGGCATCGGGTTTCACCGAAGATGGTAAAATTAAAATAGAATCGACACGGACTATAGACCCTTATTCAGACCATTTCAATTTACCTTTTTATACTCCGTTGTCATTGGTTAGGAGCAACGGAACTGCGACGTTGAATTTTGAATTGCTTGGAAGCTGGATAGCTGCAACGATGAATGTTCCTAAAAGTATAGACCCTCAAGAAGTAGTGATAAACTCTGATGTTGTATCAACAAGGGGAACTGTTGATTTTTCGACATCTTTAGGAAAGGAACCCAGCTGGACACCTGCATCCTCTCAAAATGGAAATATAAAATATGGTGTTAACAAATTTCGTGTGAGAGCTAATGAGGATAGCAAGCCTTTGCTTATTTGGTTTATGCCCAACACTGACAAAAAATCACAAAAACCAACTACAGTAAAGATTGGATATCATGCTGTTGAACGAACAAAGCTTCGTTATTTGAAGACAGACACAAACGGCAAGGCTTTTAACTTTAGAAAGCAAAAGGTTTATACTTTTGAATTTAGAATGAAACCAAGTGATTTAGATTCTTCGCAACACAAAGGTTTGGTAATCACTCAATTCTGGTCAACACGAAAGAACAGATATTGCAATCGCAACCTCCTTCAGATTACCAATATCAGTGACCATGATATTAGCTTAGAGGGTTATTACCTCGTTCGCTCTGTATTTGGCAGTGCTGATAAGGCTTCTGGTGTGATTGACTTGGGTAAACTGGAAGAAAACAACGCACAGTTCTTGTATAACGACCGTAAGAAAAAAGTATTGCCAAGTGGTGGGTCACTCTTGATCACTGGATTTACCAGAAGAGTTGCTCGGGGTACTTTCGATCGCTGTAAAGGTCAAGTGTACCAAATTGCACTCCTCGGAGAAGATGCAAATTTGCTGCGACAGTTTGTACCACAAGGAAATCGTGACTGCTGGGGTAGAGAGTCGAACTGTAACTTCCGCAACGCTTACTTCTTGACTTATAACGGCACTGATATCTCGCTGTCAAAGCCAAACGACATTGTAGACAACTTTGGACGCGACGCTTGTGGTAGAATCTATAACTTCCAGTTCTTGAACCGCACCTACTATCGTGTACCTTATTGTTATATCTATATGGGTGAGCAAGGTCTCGGTGGCTATGGTACTCATCTTTATAAGCCAGAGAGACGGATAGGAAGATACGCTGGGTCGTACTGGGGACCGATGGAGAACTTCTCCACATGTTCCTGGAGAATTGAAAATGAGAACAAGATTACATCTTTAGGTTTCTGGGGAAAATATGGTGACATTCCCATGTTCAGAAATAATATGTATTGATGATACAGTGTTCGCAACTGCGAAGAGGTGTCAGATATCGATGAATATAAAACAACTACTTATTATATAAGGTGTATTTGGCTCAAGACCGCAACGGTTTGTTGGCTTGAGGTAAAAAAACAGGGCTGGATTCCATGTGAGGAGTCCAGCCTTAAATTTTTATGTCATCTCCAATGGCTCAAGCCATTGTTTCTAAAACAAGATGAAGTGAGAGACGGGGAATTATAGAAATCATCAAATTCTTTGCAAATCCATCAATCTTTGACATCTTTGATAAGCGATACAGCAGCTGCACCAAGTAATAACGAAACGCCTGCAACAACCATCATGTGGCTTTGCACCGACCCCACCATACTGAGGAGTGTGCCTCCTATGACTGCCGCAATGATTTGCGGGATACAGATGGTGCCATTGAACAAACCGAGATAAGCGCCCATGTGTCCATAGCCTTGTAAGGCATTGGTGACAAAGGTAAATGGCATGGCTAATATAGCAGCCCATGCGCAGCCAATGAGCAGGAAGGGAATGAACAATAAGTACTGGTCGTGTATCACAGTACAAGCAGCAAAACCTATGGCTCCCAATACCAAACTGAGAGCGTAGGCAGTCTTTCGACTACCGAGTTTGGGCAATAGCGGTGCCCATAACACAGAGCCAATGGCTTGTACGGCAAACAATACGCCCACCCAGTTGCCAGCTTCTTGTGCTCCCTCACTCGCCATGTCGGTGGTGCCCCACACGTTGGCTGCCACGGTGCCATGCGTATAGGTCCACATATACATGAAGGCAATCCAGCTGAAGAACTGCACGACACCTACCTTCCAAAAGGTAGAAGGAGCGTGTTTGAGTAGCGTAATCCAGTTTTCTTTTTTCTCTGCATCAACTTTCAAGCTACCGTTGTATTGTTCATATTCCTCTGGAGACCACTCCCTTACCTTGGAAACAGTGTAACCAACACAGAGAATCAGGATGCCAGCGCCAACAATAAAGCTGTAGATGACCGAGTCGGGAATTACGCCCTTGGGGGCTGTATTAGCGATGCCCAACAGTGCGAAGAAGAAAGGAAACAGGTAGCCCACTAAGGATCCTGCATTGCACAGCAGACTTTGGATGGAATACGCCTTAGCTTTCTGTTTTTCGTTCACCATATCACCCACGAGCATCTTAAAGGGTTGCATCGCCATATTGATAGAGGTGTCAAGGAACATGAGCATGACAAGTCCGAAAATCATTGCTATCGATGCCGTCATGCCGAATGAGCCAGACTGTGGGAGCAGGCACATCACCAGTACAGCAACCGCAGCTCCGATGAATAAGTAGGGGATGCGACGCCCATATCTTGTCCATGTACGATCTGAACAAGTACCAATGATGGGTTGTACTACGATACCCATGAGGGGAGGTAAAATCCAGAAATAACTAAGATTGTGTGGGTCAGCACCTAATGTGGCAAAAATACGTGAGATGTTTGCACTCTGCAGCGCGTACGCAATCTGTACACCGAAAAATCCGAAACTTAAATTCCAAAGTTTCCAAAAGCTCATGTCGGGCTTTCTTTTTAATTCATAATTCATAATTTTTAATTCATACTTTTGTTAGAATATACAATGAGGTTCTTTTTTAATTCATAATTCATAATTCTCAATTCATACTTTTGGTTGAATATATGTTGAGGTTCTTTGTTATTCATGATGTTTCATGCAAAACGGTCAATAATCTTTTTATGAAGACTTACTTTTTTGTTGCTCCTTTGTAATGTGTATGATGATAGATGTTAACAGCTTAATCAATTCAACGCAGTCTGCTAAGATGCTTTTTGCTGCCGTTTCATTAATGTATTGAGTGCGCCATAAAAGTTCTATCCAGTATTCTGTTTCACTCGCTTCTTTCAGTGAGATGTTGAGTTTTGATTTAAAATCTGCTTTTGATTGAGCTCTTAGTGATTCTTTTACGTTTGCACCAATACTCGTTCCGCTCCGTATAAGCTGTTTGCTCATTTCGTATTCTTTTTTCTCTTCTCTCAGATATTTACAGAGATTTACACAGCGAATGGCAAAAGCAAAACTCTTTTGGACGATTACATTGTTGTCTATATCTTTCATTGATAGATAGAGTTTAGGTTCAAGTGAGAATTTATGTTTTGTTCAGATACCTATTACAAAGATATTCATTTCAACTTGATTTCTTCATATTCCATAACAAATATACTGTCAGCAAATTGAATTATGAATTTTTAATTATGAATTTTTAATTATGAATTATGAATTATCTCGTTGTTCCTCTAATAATGAGTTTTGTTCTTACAATTCTCTTTTCAATTTTGTCGGGAGGCAGCAAGCCTTCTACTTTCGAGATGAGGATGTTAGCCGCTTCTTCGCCCACACGAACACCACGTTGCTCTACGGTAGTGAGCATGGGGTCACATGCCTTGGAACGGTCGCCATTGGTAAAGCCACAAATGGAAATATCTTCAGGGATGCGGTAACCCATGCGCTTCGCCGCATAGAGTATGCCGACAGCCGTATCATCATTCACAGCAAAGAAAGCATCAGGGATTTCTTCTTGTTGCAACAGCTCCGGGGTCAGCACTTCGGCATCCTCTCTATTGTCACAGATTCGAAGAAAGTTCTCGTTTACTTTGAGTCCATTCTTGAGGAGGGCATCACGGTAACCATTATACCTGTTTTTGGAAATCTCTAAAGTCATGGGCGAACTATAACAAGCAATTCGTCGACATCCCGTATTAATAAGGTGGGTCACTGCATTGTAGGCGCCCATATAGTCATCCACTACGACACGGGAACAGTTAATGCCTGTACAGATGCGGTCATAGAAAACCAGTGGCATGTCATGATCAATAAGTTTTTTGAAATGCTCATACTTGACTGTATCTTTGGCTTGCGATACAATCACACCACACACCCGATTCTTATAGAAATCTTGACAAATCTTTGCTTCTCGTTCATAGCGTTCATTGCTTTGTGCTACCATGATGCGATAGCCGTGTATGGTAGCCTCTTCCTCAATACCCGAGAGAATACTCGAGAAGTAGAAATGGGAGAGTTGCGGCACAATAACTCCAATCACCTTTAGGGGCTTGACACGACTGTTTCGTAGCGACTCGGCAATCATGTTGGGATAGAAATGATGTTCGCATGCGTAGGCTTGTATCTTCTCGCGTTGTTCTTTGCTGATACGAGGATTATCTTGAAGGGCACGTGAAACCGTAGCCACAGAAACTCCCAACGCTTGCGCAATGTCTTTCATTGTGATGGGCAACGATATTTTCATTTAGGTTGTTATTAGCAATGCAAATGTATGTAAAACAAAAGAATGCTCAAAAGGTCTTTATCTTTTTATAAAGATGATGACTGTGCAAACGTTTGCATTACAAATATAGTGAATTTTGCACTTAAAAAGAACAAGGATAGTTAAAGAAAACTAACTTTGCAGCATGAGGAGAAACTAACCATGAGTCACAACGACCTACTAACCATCCTCAAAAGGAATTCCTGACATGCTGAATGAAGACACCCATCAAGCCTTTTTGATAGCGAATAGCTGTTGGGGATATTGACCTAAGAAACTCTAAATTTATTATTATATTAACTTAAAACTAAAAAAATGAAGCAGGTAAAATTTTCATTACCGCTGAAAATGCTCACACTCATCTGTGTGTTGTTTATTTCAGCAAGTGCCTTTGCGCAGCAGATTGCCGTGAAAGGACATGTGAAGGATGAAGCCGGCGAACCCATTATTGGTGCCACCGTTAGAATTGTAGGGCATACGAGTGGAACGGTGACCGACATTGACGGTAACTTCACACTCAACGCCGCTTCCGGCGCCAAAGTCTCCGTAAGCTATATTGGCTATGGTGTTGTGGAAGCTCCGGCAACCGCCAACATGGTCTTCACCCTGAAAGAAGCGAAGAGCGAATCCCTCAACGAAGTGGTGGTGATTGGTTATGGCAGGGTTAAAAAGAACGACTTGACAGGTAGTGTCACCGCGTTGAACGCAGAGAAAATGGTCAAGGGCGCCGTAACCTCCGCAAGCGACATGCTTGTAGGAAAGGCTGCCGGTGTGAGCGTTATCACGGATGGTGGCGCGCCGGGCGCCGGGGCAAAGATACGTATTCGCGGTGGTTCGTCTATGTCGGCGTCCAATAACCCATTGGTAGTTATCGATGGTGTGCCAGTGGATGATGGCGAAATCAAAGGTATGGCCAACCCTCTGAGTACCGTTAACCCTGACGATATTGCCACCATGACCATATTGAAAGATGCGTCGGCAACAGCTATCTATGGTTCGCGTGCATCGAATGGTGTGATTCTTATCACTACCAAAAAAGGCAAGGCTGGTGGTATCCAAGTTGGATATAGCGGTTCTGTGAAGGTAAGCACTCACGCCAAAGAAGTGGACGTGATGTCGGCAAACGACTTCAAGCACTTTGTTACCTCCAAGTTTGGCAAGGGAAGCCTGCAGGCAAACGCGCTTGGCAGCGCCAACACCAACTGGCAGAAGGAAGTGTTGCGCACATCGTTGAGCACTGACCATAACGTCAGCGTGTCGGGTGCGGTGGCTAATCTGCCTTACCGTGTGTCGGTAGGTTACACGAAAGAGAATGGTATCGTGAAGACATCTGACATGGAACGCTTCACGGGCGCTGTCAACTTGAGTCCGCAATTCTTTGACAAGCACCTCAGCGTACAGCTGAACCTCAAGGGTATTTACAACACAAACCGTTTTGCTGACCTTGGCTCTTTGGGCATGGCGACACAATATGACCCCACGCAGCCCATCTACATGAAAGGCTCAAAGTATGGCAACGGTTATTTCATGTATCTCAAGAAGGACGGACATCCTATTGATATCGCATTGGCCAACCCCGTCTCCATACTCACGGACAAGAGCGACAAGTCAAAGGTGTACCGCAGCATCGGCAACATTCAACTTGATTACAAGTTCCATTTCTTGCCCGACTTGCGTGCGAACCTCAACGTAGGATATGACGTTTCTAAGGGAACGGGCGACGTGATAACTGTAGATAACTCTCCTATGTCGTGGACTTGGGGCAACTTCAAGAAAGGATTTGGTGAGAACAGCAGCTTCTGGCAGCTTAAACGGAATACGTTGTTAGAATTTTACATGAACTACACCAAGACATTAGGTGCACACTTCATCGACGCCATGGCTGGTTATTCATGGCAGCACTTCTATCGCTCGGAATGGACTAAATTCCCCTACTCGGCAGCCAAAGCCAAGGAGTACGGCAAGGAGTTCTACAAAGGTGCGGAAGACCTTGTTACAGAAAACTATCTCGTTTCGTTCTTCGGACGTGTGAACTACACCTTATTAGATCGCTACCTCTTGACGTTCACACTGCGTAACGATGGTTCCTCGCGTTTCAACAAGAACAATCGCTGGGGTGTATTCCCATCGGCAGCATTGGCATGGCGTATCAATGAGGAGTCTTTCTTGAAAGATACACGCTGGCTTGATGATTTGAAACTGCGTTTGGGATATGGTGTGACAGGTCAGCAGAACCTCAATAGCGGCGACTATCCTTACATGGCACGCTACGCTTACTCACAGCCTGGAGCCAATTACTACTTCGGTGACAAGCGCGTACAGCTCATCGCACCATTGGCTTACGACGAGAATTTGAAGTGGGAAGAGACCACAACCTACAACGCTGGTCTTGACTTTGGAATCTTCAAGGGCATACTCTCGGGTACGTTGGATTTCTATTATCGTCAGACCAACAACCTGTTGAACACCGTGACGGCACCAGCCGGAACCAACTTCAGCAATGAAATATTGACCAACGTGGGCACGTTGGAAAACAAGGGTGTGGAACTCTCGTTGACAGCTCACCCCATCACAACCAAGAATTTCCAGTGGACATTGGGCTATAACGTGTCGTACAACAAAAACACCATCACCAAACTTACCATCAACGACGACCCCAGATACAAGGGCGTGATTCATGGTGGGGTAGACGGCGCCGTAGGTTACAACATTCAAATCAACTCCGTTGGCAAGCCATACAACTCATTCTACGTGTTTGAGCAGATGTATGATAAGAACGGAACTCCTATCGAGGGGGCTTACGTGGACCAGAACAACGACAACAAGATAGACGAAGCTGACCTTATTCCTTACAAGAAATCGGCTCCAGACGTGTACATGGGCTTGACTTCGCAGATGAATTACAAGAACTGGGATTTGTCGTTCGCACTTCGCTCAAGCATCGGCAACTATGTGTACAACAACACACAGTCTAACCGTGAGGCATGGGACGGTTCGCAGATGTACGACCAGTCAGGCTTCTTGAAGAACCGCCTGAACTCCGCCGCCAACAAGAACTTCCATATAGGACAGTTCCGTAGCAGCTATTACGTTCAGAAAGCTGACTTTGTTCGTATGGACAACATCACACTTGGCTACACTTTCAACAAGCTGTTCAATGACAAACAGTCCGCACGCCTGTATCTCACCGTGCAAAATCCGTTTGTCATTACCAACTACAGCGGTATTGACCCTGAAATCAGCGGCGAGGGTATAGACAACAAGATCTATCCGAGACCTATTTCGTTTATGTTTGGTTTCAATTTCAAATTCTAAATAGCAAGTACAAAATGAAAACATATCATATCAAAAAATCGTTGTTCTTGCTCCTCACAGGAGCGTTGTTGGGAACGACATCGTGCGTAAACGACTTGGATACTCAGCCTCTGGATAAGGACGAGTTGGTTTCCAACGTGGTATTCAAGGCTGACATAAACGCTTACACCCAAAGTCTCGCCAAGATTTATGCGGGCATGGTGATAGGTGGAAACAAAGGTGGAGACGCCGACCAAGACGTCAAGGGTATTGACGGTGGCTCGCAGGCTTCTTTCATACGCGTGTTGTGGAATATGCAGGAATTGGCATCCGACATGGCTCACTGCGCATGGAATGACCCTGGAATCCCCGACTTTAACCATCTTTCTTGGGATTCGTCAAGTCCATGGATCAAGGGATCGTATTACCGATTGGCTTACCAAATCAACTTGGCGAATGCTTTCCTTCGTGAGACCACTGACGACAAACTGAGTAGCCGTGGTTGTAGCAATGAGGTGAAAAATACTATCAAGGAGTATAGAGCCGAGGCTCGATTCCTGCGTGCGCTCACCTACATGTACGCCCTTGACCTGTATCGCAACTATCCTTTCTTTGATGAGAATAGTACAATAGGTAGCGAGCGTCCACAACAAATTATGAAGGACGACCTTTATAAATATGTGGAGAAAGAATTGCTTGAATGCGAGAAGGACCTTGCTGCTCCTGTTGTAGGCTGGAACAAGAATTATGGCAATGCCAACAAGGCTGCCGCATGGGCTGCTCTGTCACGTTTGTATCTCAATGCCGAGACCTACGTGGGGGTGAAGAAGTACACAGAGTGTATCACTTATTGCAAGAAGATTATCGACGCCGGCTATGAGTTGGAACCCAAATACGCTGACATGTTCAAGGCTGACAATGATCATTCCAAGGAAATGATCTTCCCACTCCGCTACGAGGGTGCCGAAACCATGACTTGGGGAGGCATGACAGCTCTGCTATGTTGGGGGTCCGCACAATTCCAAGAAGAGACTAATGCCAAGGGTGCTTGGCAAGGCGTGCGTGCCAAGTCGTCACTGCTCAAGCTATTCACCAACGAGAACGAATACAAAAAAGACACTCGTTTCTCTATGCTGCGCTTGGACGGAACCAAGAACGTGGAAATTGTCAAGGAGGGCGACTTCAAGGACAACGGTATTCCCGTAACCAAGTTCTGCAATCTTAACAAGAATGGCAGCAAGCCCGCGTCCAGCGAGGCTTACGTCGACTTCCCGTTGTTCCGATTGGGCGAAATCTACTTGAACTTGGCCGAGGCTGTTCTCCGTGGTGGAACAGGTGTTACCAAGAACGTAGCCATGAACTATCTCAACGAATTGCGCAAACGTGCCTATAAGGACAAGACCGTGGCTCCTATCGACGACAACAACTTCACGTTGAAGTTCTTGCTTGATGAGCGCGGACGCGAACTCTTCTTTGAGGCTCAGCGTCGCACAGATCTCGTGCGCTTTGGAAAGTACACTTCCGGTGATTATGTATGGCCTTGGAAGGGCGGCGTAGCCGAAGGTAAAGGTGTGAAAGACAAGTATAAGGTGTTCCCATTGCCTTCAGATGACATTGGCTCTAACCTCAACTTGAAACAGAACGATGGTTATTAATGGATAAACTGATTAAAACTAAAGATCATGAAACTAAAAAATATATTATTCCTCGCAGCTGGTTTCTTGGCTATGGCATCATGTTCGGATGACATCACCACGCCAGTGCTCAACTTGAAACAAGCCGCGAAGCTCCACGCTGTCAATCCAGCCACGATTACATTCACAAAGGCAAACAGTGCTGAGGCTTTTCCACAAATCAGTTGGGAAAAAGCAAATTACGGCAAAGGAGCGGTAGTGGATTACACGGTTACGATTACCAATAACGAGAACAAGAAGAGTGTTGTGGCAGGTGAGACGCAAGATAACAAACTTTCTTTCACCAACGAAGCAATGAACACGCTGTTGGCAAAGGTAGGTGCCTACCCCGGCCACACATACGACTTCACCGTGTCGCTCAAGTCTTCGGCATTCAAGACGATGACCAACGACGCACAGAACACTGTCAACTTCAAGGCCACGCCTTACGACCCCAATGCTGTGAACATCAACTGGAAGTATGCATACGTGGCTGTGGGTTATCCGGAGTGGGATTATACCAAGGCTTATCTCCTTGGCGACCCTGACGGCGACGGCACTTACAAAGGTTGGGTGCAGTTCGATGAAGAGTGTTCTTTCGCTGTCGTCGATGGCAAAGACGTTACCAAGGTGCTCGCCAAAGACCAGAAGGTTGATGCAAAGGACAAGGGATTTGTGGAGGTGACGCTCGCACCCGGCGGCAAGGTGAGCATCGGAAAGCCTTGTACATGGGGCATGATTGGAGAGGCTACGTCTGGTGGATGGACCAAAGACACCAAGATGGAGTACGACAAAGACACCCGTATGTGGACGGCGGTAACTCCGTTGACCGATAAGGAATTCAAGTTCCGTGCCAATGAAGGATGGGATATCAATTATGGTAGTGACAAAAACAATCCAAGCGTTTTAGCGCAAGGTGGCGAAAACCTCAAGGTGGCTAAGACACACGCATACATCGTGAAGCTCAATTTGACCAACGCGGGCAAGTACACCTACACCATGGAAGAGACCAACATCGAACTGTCAAGTACCGAGCTTTCAGTGCCTGGCTCTTATCAGGGTTGGAATCCGACAGCAAAAAACGCTTACCGACTCGAGTCAAAGAGCCGCGACTTCCAATACACGGGCATCTATTACTATCCTGCCAACACCGAGTTCAAGCTCTACGATGACGGCAAATGGCTGGGAAGCGTAGGCGGTGTGAAATGGAACGACACCAAGACAAAGGCTGAGTTTGCCCTTGGCGATGGTGACAACATCAAGCTCACCGAAGGCGGCTGGTATCGCATCACTGCCAACACCAAGAAGATGCTTGCCTCCATTGCCAAGACAGGATGGGAGATTATCGGCTCCGCTACCCCCGGTGCCTGGGACAAGGGACAACTGATGACCTACAACCCCAAGACCAAGAAGTGGTCCATCACCATAAAGATGAAAGATGGTGAGTACAAGTTCCGTTGGGATGGCTCATGGGAAAAGAACTTCGGTGGTGCCTTGACGGGTCTTACCCAAGGTGGCCCAAACATCAAGATTGGCGCGGGTACCTATCTCATCGAACTTGACCCCGAAGCCAAAACCGCTACCGTTACCGAACAATAAATTGTTACGGGAGTAAGATAATAATGATTATAAAAGGCGCACTCTCACATGTGGACAGTGCGCCTTTTTTATCAAATACATATTTATCACTACTAACAAATAATGACAATGAAACATATTTACACCTTATTATTAATGATGTTGGCACTCGCTGGCAACGTTCATGCGCAAGGTTGGCCCAAGGATTACAAGGGTGTGATGTTGCAAGGTTTTTATTGGGACAGTTATCAAGACACACAATGGAGCCATTTAGAGAGCCAGGCAGACGAGCTGTCGCAATATTTCGACCTGATATGGGTGCCGCAGTCGGGCTATTGCAATGCGACGTCCATGCAGATGGGCTACGCCCCCATTTGGTGGTTCAACCACAACAGCGCATTTGGCACAGAGGACCAACTGCGCAAGATGATCAAGACCTTCAAAGAAAAAGGCACTGGCATCATTGAAGATGTGGTCATCAACCACCGCAACGGCAACACCAACTGGTGCGAATTTCCCGAGGAGACATGGAAAGGGCAAACCATGCACTGGTCACTGGCCGACATCTGCCAAAACGATGATGGCGGAAACACCAAGCGAAACGGCTACGACGTGTCGGGAGCGATGGACACCGGCGACGACTTTTCCGGATGCCGAGACCTTGACCACACCTCGGACAACGTGCGAAAGAACGTGAAACTATACTTGCGGTTTCTCAAAGAAGAACTTGGCTACACCGGTTTTCGTTACGACATGGTGAAGGGTTTCGCCGCAAAATACATTGGCGAGTATAACGCTTCGGCCCAACCCACCTACTCCGTGGGCGAATACTGGGACGGTGATCCCGCCAAACTGAAAAGCTGGTTAGACGGCACCAAGGTAGATGGAAAGATACAGAGCGCGGCGTTCGACTTCGCGCTGAAATATTACATCAAAGACGCGCTCGGCAGCGGCCAATGGAACCGTCTGGACGGCGACTGCCCAGCCAAGGACCCCGCGTACAGCAGGTACGCCGTGACCTTCGTGGACAACCACGACACCGACCGCGACAACAACCGCCTTGCGGCCAACCATATAGCCGCCAACGCCTACATCATGGCCATGCCAGGCACTCCCTGCGTGTTTCTCACCCATTGGAAACAGTACAAAACCCAACTCAAGAAGCTCATCTTGGCTCGCAAGGCCGCCGGCATTTCCAACCAAAGCACCATCCTCAAGTCCGAGCGACATGGCAATGGCTATATCGTGAACGTGCGAGGCGAGAAAGGCAACGTGCTGCTGGCCTTGGGAACACCCGACAGCTATGACACCAACAGCTACAAATTAGCCGTGGAGGGCGATGGCTATAAATACTATGTGGCCGACAACGTGGACATTTCGGCCGTTCAAGCTGTCGCCGACGAGGAGCCGCAAACGTTTACGCTGCCCGCATTCTGCACCATCGATAACGACGAGCGATGCGCCTTCTTCGAGGCCCCGAGCTTCTGGACAGGCAACGTGAGCTGCTGGCAGTGGGACCAAAAAGCCAACTACACCGGTGGCTCATGGCCCGGCACGGCCTGCCGGTACGTAGGAACGACCAAGGATGGTAACAAGGTTTACAAATGGAGTTGGAACAAGCAAACCAAGCCTGACAACAAACCCGACGCCGGCATCATCTTCAACTGTGACAACGGAAGCAAGCAAACCGCCAACTTGGAATTTGTTAACGGCGGCTACTACGACAACTACTCCGGCGCCAAGCCCAAAGGCATCGTTACCACCCCCACGGGCATCAAGGAGGTGCATGGCTCGCAAAACGTTGATGGCTGGTACACCATCGGGGGCGTAAAAACAAACAAGCCCACCCGTAAAGGAGTGTATATCCACAACGGCAAGAAGGTTGTTGTGAACTGATTGTAAACGTACCTCACGCTAACATTTTTTCTGTATACTGGGCGACTGGCTACCATGCCAGTCGCTTTTTTTTGTACGCTCGGCATGATGAGCATTATCTAACGGGCGGAAGTCCCGAGTAAGCCCTAATAGCGGGAATTACATAGCCAAAGGTAAGGGTGTTCATCGTGAGGTGAAATCTGAAGGAAGCTGGCGGCAAACATCTGGCCTAACGAACAGAAACTTCATATAAGGCATATGACCGTGGGTAAGGTTGCCGAACAAACCAAAGCCCGATAGCTATTCGCAATGGTCGGTGGAGTTCTTTGAGCTTAGCGATAAAATGAAGTAGGTATAAGATGGAAAGATAATGTTCTTATCCGAGGAGGTCTCACG
>NZ_JRPQ01000019.1 GCF_000762405.1 Hoylesella timonensis S9-PR14
TGCAATCCTCTGTATAAGGGCTATGCTAATTTGTTGCAGTTTGTAAAAGCCATTGAAATTACCACCAACAATAAATAAGTAATTATGGAATATATTATCATTATCTCTATCTTGCTTTTAGCTTTAGGAGCTGCTGTCTATTATGAAATCACTCACAGCTACAATGATGACAAATTCAAGAAATAAAAAAATAACGGGATTGATGTAGGTGCATCTTTTCCAAGTATAAACGCTAACAAGTAAAATATGATCAACTATGTTTTAACCATTGAGACAGGTATTACGGATCTTGTCCATGCTCGGGAGTTCTATCAAGTTACCTCCTTTGAGCAAAAAAAAGAAGAATTGCTGGCATTGATTTTTCAAAAGAAAAAAATAAAGCCTTTTGCCAGTATGAAGCTCATAAGAAGCATCAGTTTTTTTATCAAACGTTCCATCACCCTTTGGCAATTACAAAGCCTTGCTAATAGAATAGAGATTATGTTCGGCCCTTCTTGCTTTCAGATTTCCATTGATAGGGCTAACAATACCGCTCACCTTCTCTGTGGTTGGATAGATAAGGAAACAGGCGACTGCATCGTATTGAATCGTACGGAACAAAAGAGGCTATCTGTTCTCATTTTAGATTTTTTGGATTTGCCACGCCCCAGATGTGCCGACATGTGGTTAAGATACTTTCTTTTGAATAAATACGACAATGATACGTCCATCTTCAGCAAACAGATAGAGTATCTTGAAAGATCAGAGTTTGAAAATCTAAGCTATCCTGTGTTAAGAGACAGTCTTAAATACGTAGAGATGGTGTGTAAAGGATTGGTAAAATAAAAATAGTTATATTATGAGATTTTTAAAGATATATTTAGCCAGTAGTTGGCGAAACAGATTTTATGACAATGTTTTGAACGTTTTGCGCATGCAAGGCTATAAAACTTATGATTTCAAGCACCCTGAAAACAATGAAATAAGCGGCTTTAGCTGGGATAAGGTCGATAAGGAATTTGAAAACTGGACTTGCAATGATTTCAAAGAAAGACTCCATCATCCCGAGGCCATTAAGGCTTTTGAAAAAGACTTCAATGCCATGCAAGCAGCAGACTTCTGTGTTCTTCTTCTGCCATGTGGCCGTTCTGCTCATTCTGAAGCTGGTTGGATGAAAGGGAAAGGCAAGAAAGTATTTGTCCTTGATATGTCAGAGAGACCAACGCCCGAGCTGATGTACCAGATGTTTGATGCGTATGTTACAAGACCTATTGATTTGATAGAGCATATTGAAACCACATTTCATGAGGATAATATGTTACTTAAAGGAAATTTGGATGCAAATGGACAGAGTGATCAAGAGACGCACTAACCTCTTGTATAATTTAAGAAAGAAAGGAGTCAGATGCTTGACCAAGGAGCGTATGATTTTCTTTCCCTATGGAGAGGATCCCTATGAAGTCAGGCAAATTGTCTGTTTATGCAACGAGTATCATTTCCATGTACAATTGGAACTTCAATAGAACATTTAATATTAAAAGTAAAAACAGAATGAAAAAGATAAAGGATTTAACCGTAACAGTAACCTATACTGTTGATTTGTATGACGTAGAAGTCAGCGAAAAAGTTTATGATGATCTAAACGCCTTGGCAGATAAAGGGCGTGTAAACTGTGATCTTATGAATTTGGACGAGCAAGTATGTACTGGTTTCGAGTGGCTTTCTGATCATATTCACGAAAGTGACGCTTGTGATTGGAATTATGAAGTTGATATGGAATAATCTTAAATGTGGCCAATAGAAAATGAAACATATATATCTTTTTATAGGTGCTGCCATTATTACCTACCTCTTAATATCGCTGGCAACATTGGATTTGATGTGGTGTGTGCACAACACTCCTTGGATATGGATAGCGGTAATACCACTCTTTCTACTCTTATATTTCCTCGTATTCATGTGCTTTTATGAAGAAATGGGATTTAGGGAAGATCGCGCAATGCAGCAGACTCTCGCGGTAGCCAAAGCCAACAAGCTGATAGAAAAGTTGCAAGAGCAACTTCCAAATATGATCCAAGGATTGGTTGATATGTCAATGGCAGAGATTAGAGACAGTCTTAGAGCGGTGAATGAAGAGCAAGCTCGCAAAGTTGCTACCCTTTCAACTGATATTTACAACGTGCTGGAACGACGTCAAAAACTTCTCGACCTGGAACGTAAGGTCAAGCAACATAAAGGACAGCCTATGCTCTTGACAAAAAGAGAAACAGCGTCCTTGTTACTTGTTGATTATTCTACCCTTAGAAAATGGGCAAGGAAAGGATTTCTTGTCCCCACAAGGATTACTCCCCACCGTGAGTTATATCGTTATAGTGATGTTCTAAAAATATTGGAGGGCAAGGTATGAAACATTTGCTTTATTTCATACTCGCTGTACTCATTGTATATTTGATAGGTTCACTGCTAATGGCAGATTTCTTGTGGATATTACATACTGGTTTCTTAGGATGGATAGGTGCCATTTTTATTATTCTGTGGTTTTTCCTGCAAATTGAGAAAGAGTATGGTGGATGGAAT
>NZ_JRPQ01000020.1 GCF_000762405.1 Hoylesella timonensis S9-PR14
TTGTATTTATAGGAGCTTCAAGAAATTGTTAAAAGATTATCGTGGACAGTAGTGATGTAAAAGGTTAGTGATATGTTGCATGGCAGGAAAATAAAAGCTGAATTTTCTTTACAAAGTGTCTCTCAAAATTCGCGTGTAGACAACCAATAACAAAGTTGGTCGCAAATACGCTAAAAATGAACAATGTTTTTAACTCATTGTTGCTGAGTTTGTTACGTATTTTCCTTTTCTTTTTATTCCAAATTTTACACTCTCTTGGCGGCAAAAGCATTGAGATAGCGGCACAATTTGCATACTTTAAGCCTGTTGTTGTATGTAGATAACAGCTCTAAATGGTGTTTCTAAGGGCGTTAAATCAATGTTTCAACTTGAAAAGGCCTTGATTTTGGTAAAATCAGCTCATTTTTGGTGAGTGTTTGCCTATTGATTTTTTCTATTTCAGAGATTTTTAATGGTCGATTTTCGGTAAAATAGTAGGACAAAATTGCTATTTTGAGGAGGGGCGCTATTACTATTCTGGAAGCTAACGAATTGAAACAGTCAGATGAATGTGATTCGTTTCTTTGAGTCAGAATCGTAGTTGATGCAAAAGCATAATGAGAGTGCTTTTGCAATATGCAACCTTAATTACAAATAAAAAAAACTATGTTGTGCTGATATAAAAAACTCGTGTTGTTAGGGAATTTGAAAAAATATGTCTAAATTTGAATGCTCATTATCTTAACGATTAAATAAATAAAAAATGGAAGAGAATAATCAATCACAAGGTTTGCAGCTTGAGTTATCCCCAGATGTTGCGGAAGGTAAATATGCCAATTTGGTTTTAATATCACATTCAAACACAGAATTTGTTTTAGACTTTACCAGTATGTTGCCTGGTTTGCCGAAACCACAGGTTGTTAGTAGGGTGGTGATGGCTCCCGAGCATGCTAAACGTCTTCTATTGGCTTTACAAGAAAATATGTACAAATACGAGCAACAGTTTGGTAAAGTATTACTGCCCGAAGCTGCAGGTAAAACCATAGCTCCTTTCGATAAGCATAAGGGAGAGGCGTAGTCCATTGAGCTTTGAGGACTTACCAAGAAGATGCACTTTGATGGACATCCTTATTTCATACATTGCATTGTTGTGGTAAGCGTCAATAAACGCCTAATTTAGTAAGCCAAAAGTTATTTTTAGTTAAAAATAGAGAACTCACAAAAAACAGAAACATACTTAGTAGGTGGTATTCATATTTTTTTTGTACCTTTGCAGCCCGAAAAGGCTTATTTTGTCTTGTTGTAAAAGATGGAATGTCTGAATCGCACTGTTTTGATAATATACAAATAAATATATAAATAAAAAAGTAAAATTATGCCTACTATTTCACAGTTAGTAAGAAAAGGCAGACGGGTGATTGAAAGCTCAAGCAAGTCGCCAGCGTTGGACAGCTGTCCTCAGCGTCGTGGTGTCTGTGTTCGTGTTTATACAACCACACCAAAGAAGCCTAATTCAGCAATGCGTAAAGTTGCTCGTGTACGTTTGACCAATCAAAAGGAAGTGAACTCTTATATTCCTGGAGAGGGACACAATTTGCAAGAGCACAGTATTGTGTTGGTTCGTGGAGGTCGTGTTAAGGACCTTCCAGGTGTTCGTTATCATATTGTACGTGGTACATTGGATACGGCAGGTGTAGCAAATCGTACACAGCGCCGTTCTAAGTACGGTGCAAAACGTCCTAAGGCTGCAAAGAAGTAAACATGACAGCAGCGGGTTTCTAAATCACCGAGTTCTGCAGTTGGTAAGAATGTAGCAGATACATAACTTCAGAACGTGAAGTGCAAAAAGCTTCGAGAACTCGATGATTTAGAAATTTTACTTCAAAGAAATATTCATCGTTTTGCTGGAGAATTATTATCAAGGTTGAGTAAATGCTCAGGAGTGAGTGTTGAAGAACAGTAAATAACAGCCTCCGCAGACATAAATTAATAAAAAAATGAGAAAAGCAAAACCAAAGAAGCGTGTGATCTTGCCAGATCCAGTTTTTAATGACCAAAAGGTTTCAAAATTCGTTAACCATTTAATGTATGATGGGAAGAAGAGCATTTCTTATGCTATTTTTTATCAAGCTCTCGAAACGGTAAAGGAAAAGATGGCGAATGAGGAGAAGTCTCCCCTTGAAATTTGGAAACAAGCTCTTGATAATGTGACACCACAAGTAGAAGTAAAGAGTCGCCGTATTGGTGGTGCTACTTTCCAGGTGCCAACAGAAGTACGCCCAGAGCGCAAACAAAGTATTTCAATGAAAAACTTGATTCAGTTTGCACGTAAGCGCAGCGGCAAGAGTATGGCTGAGAAACTCGCAGCAGAGATAATGGATGCATATAATAATCAGGGTGGTGCTTATAAGCGTAAAGAAGATATGCACCGTATGGCAGAGGCAAACCGCGCATTCGCTCACTTCAGATTCTAACATAATAAATAAGGTAAAAGACAATGGCAAATCGCGATTTACATTTGACTCGTAACATCGGAATTATGGCGCACATCGATGCTGGTAAAACAACCACTTCTGAGCGTATCTTGTTCTATACAGGAAAAACTCATAAGATTGGTGAAGTGCATGATGGTGCTGCTACAATGGACTGGATGGCTCAGGAACAAGAGCGTGGTATTACTATTACCTCGGCTGCAACAACATGTAATTGGAATTACCTCGGTAAAAATTTTAAGATTAACTTGATTGATACTCCGGGACACGTTGACTTTACAGCAGAGGTTGAGCGATCACTGCGTGTATTGGATGGTGCGGTAGCAACCTATTCCGCTGCAGATGGAGTACAGCCACAGTCAGAAACTGTATGGCGTCAAGCTGATAAATATAACGTTCCACGTATTGGTTATGTAAACAAGATGGATAGATCTGGTGCAAATTTCTTTGAAACAGTGCAGCAGATGAAAGATATTTTGGGTGCTAATCCATGTCCTATCCAAATTCCTATTGGTGCAGAAGAAAACTTCAAAGGTGTAGTTGACCTTATCAAAATGAAGGCGATGTACTGGCATGACGAAACAATGGGTGCCGAGTACGATATTACTGAAATTCCCGCAGAATTAGTGGATGAGGCTAATGAATGGAGAGATAAGTTGTTAGATTCGGCTTCAAACTTTGATGACGACCTGATGGAGAAATACTTGGAAGGTGAAGATGTTACAGAAGAGCAACTGATCAAAGCTATCCGCAAGGGAACTTGTGCCATGGAGCTTACTCCAATGATTTTGGGTTCTTCTTATAAGAACAAGGGTGTTCAGCCGTTGTTGGACTACATTTGTGCTTTCTTGCCTTCTCCATTGGATACAGAAGCTATTGTAGGTACGAACCCTGATACAGATGAAGAGGAAGATCGTTTACCTTCTGACGATGCTCCTACTGCTGCGTTGGCATTTAAGATTGCTACCGACCCATTCATGGGACGTTTGGTATTCTTCCGTGTTTATTCAGGAAAGATTGAAGCAGGTTCATATGTGTACAACCCTCGCTCGGGAAAGAAAGAACGCATCAGTCGTTTGTTCCAAATGGATTCACACAAGGAAATTCCTATGGATACTATCGATGCTGGTGACATTGGCGCTGGTGTAGGATTTAAGGATATTCGTACAGGTGATACTCTTTGTGATGAAGCTCATCCAATTGTATTGGAGTCTATGACATTCCCAGACACGGTGATCTCTATTGCAGTTGAACCTAAGAGTCAGGCTGATATTGCCAAGTTGGACAACGGCTTGGTTAAGTTAGCAGAAGAAGACCCAACCTTTACTGTTCGTACAGATGAGCAGAGTGGTCAGACGATTATCTCTGGTATGGGTGAGTTGCACTTGGATATCATTATTGACCGTTTGAAGCGTGAATTCAAGGTAGAATGCAACCAAGGTAAGCCACAGGTGAACTATAAGGAAGCTATTACCAAAGACGTTACACTGCGTGAAGTTTATAAGAAGCAGAGTGGTGGTCGTGGTAAGTTTGCTGACATTATTGTTACAGTAGGTCCTAAGGACGAAGATTACACAGAGGGCGACTTGCAGTTTATCAACGAGGTTAAAGGCGGAAACGTGCCAAAGGAATTTATTCCTTCAGTACAAAAAGGTTTCCAAGACTGTTTGAAGAGTGGTGTTCTCGGTGGTTTCCCTGTAACTGGCTTGAAGGTGACTTTAACGGATGGCTCGTTCCACCCTGTGGATTCTGACCAGTTGTCTTTCGAACTTGCTGCACACAACGCATTTAAGAACGCATGCCCTAAGGCAGCCCCTGTGCTGATGGAGCCTATCATGAAAGTAGAAGTAGTTACTCCTGAGGAAAACATGGGTGATGTGATTGGTGACTTGAATAAGCGTCGTGGTTTGGTTCAAGGTATGGACGAAGCACGCAGTGGCGCACGTATTGTGAAGGCCATGGTGCCATTGGCAGAGATGTTTGGTTACGTAACTGCATTACGTACCATTACTTCTGGTCGTGCAACCAGTTCTATGGAATATGATCACCATGCACCTGTTTCAACTTCTATTGCTAAAGAAGTTTTGGAAGAGGTAAAGGGTAATGCGAATCTATTATAATTAAAGCTAATGAGGATGGAGTGCACGTTTTAGCGTATGACTCTTAAAACGTGCCTTCGTTCTTCAATAAATTCATTCAATTATAACAAACATGAGTCAAAAAATTAGAATTAAGCTGAAGTCTTACGACCACCAGTTGGTTGACAAATCAGCAGAGAAAATTGTGAAAGCAGTAAAGGCAACAGGTGCTATTGTTAGCGGTCCTATTCCATTGCCCACACACAAAAGAATTTACACAGTAAATCGAAGCACTTTCGTAAACAAAAAAGCTCGTGAGCAGTTTCAGTTGTCGAATTACAAACGTTTGATAGACATCTATAGTTCAACAGCAAAAACAGTTGATGCACTGATGAAACTTGACTTGCCCAGCGGTGTTGAGGTTGAAATTAAAGTATAATTAATGAGCTTTCTGAGTGAAGATGTGATAGAGTTTGAACGTTGATTGTAAATACGTTGAGATGAAATGTGAGGAAATTGATTGAATAATATTAAAACTCCTCCACTCATTGACTCTAAAACTCGTAAACTCGTAAACTCGTAAACTTGTAAACTCGTAAACTCGTAAACTAACAAACTAATTATTAATATTTATTGAAATGCCAGGATTAATAGGAAGAAAAATCGGAATGACATCCGTTTTCAGTGCCGACGGTAAAAATATACCGTGCACTGTTATCGAAGCTGGTCCTTGTGTTGTAACCCAGTTAAAGACTGTAGAGAAAGATGGTTACAAGGCTGTTCAATTAGGTTTCGGTGAGGCAAAAGAGAAGAGAACTTCTAAGCCTCTGATGGGAACCTTCAAGAAAGCCGGCACAACACCAAAAAAGCACTTGGCCGAGTTCAAATTTGAAGAGGAGTATAACCTCGGTGATACTATTACAGTTGACCTGTTCAGCAATGCTGACTTTGTTGATGTAGTAGGAGTCTCTAAGGGTA
This sequence comes from Hoylesella timonensis S9-PR14, assembly GCF_000762405.1. Classification (GTDB taxonomy): domain Bacteria; phylum Bacteroidota; class Bacteroidia; order Bacteroidales; family Bacteroidaceae; genus Prevotella; species Prevotella timonensis_A. The sequence goes on from NZ_JRPQ01000020.1 coordinate 5,528, forward strand.
AAGGCTTCCAAGGCGTAGTTAAACGCCATGGATTCGGTGGTGTAGGACAGTCCACACACGGACAGGACGACCGCGCTCGTAAGCCGGGATCTATTGGTGCATGTTCATACCCTGCGAAAGTATTCAAGGGAATGCGCATGGGTGGCCAGATGGGTGGTGACAGAGTAACTACCCAGAACCTGAGAGTATTAAAAGTAATCCCAGAACAGAACTTACTGATTGTGAAAGGTTCTTTCGCTGGATTCAATGGTTCAACTGTTTTAATTGAGAAATAATGGAAGTTAGCGTATTAAACATAAATGGTCAAGAGACCGGAAGAAAGGTTACGTTGAACGAATCAATCTTCGGAATAGAACCTAACGATCATGTGCTATATCTTGATGTAAAGCAGTATCTTGCCAACCAACGTCAAGGAACAGCCAAGACCAAAGAGAGAAGTGAATTGAGTGGCTCTACACGTAAATTAGGACGACAAAAAGGTGGCGGTGGTGCTCGTCGTGGTGATATTAATTCGCCAGTACTTGTTGGTGGCGCACGCGTTTTTGGTCCTAAACCACGTGACTACGGTTTCAAACTGAATAAAAAAGTAAAACAGCTTGCTCGTAAATCTGCGCTTTCTTATAAGGCACAAGAAAATTCGATTTTAGTTGTTGAAGACTTCAATTTAGATGCGCCAAAGACTAAAGATTTTGTAAATATTGCTAAAAATCTTAAAGTTGATGGTAGAAAGACACTTTTGGTTTTGCCAGAAGTAAATAAAAATGTATATTTGTCAGCTCGTAATTTGCAGCAGGCTGAAGTGATGACAGCGTCTACACTCAATACTTACAAAGTTTTGAATGCAGATGTTTTGATTGTGACAGAAAACTCGCTGAAGGCGATCGATGAAATCTTAATAAAATAAAGGAGACAATAGAATATGGCATTTATCATTAAACCTTTGGTCACTGAGAAGATGACTAAGATTACAGACAAGTCTTCTATTGAAAAAACTTACCGTGTAAAGGGCGAAGACCGTAAGAAAGTAGCGGAAATCAAATATGGATTTATTGTTCGTCCCGATGCAAGTAAGCTCCAAATTAAGAAAGAGATTGAAGGCCTGTACAATGTTACAGTAATAGATGTGAACACAGCTCGTTATGCGGGTAAGCGCTCAAGCCGCTATACTCGTGCTGGTCTGGTAAAAGGACAGAAGCCTGCGTTCAAAAAGGCTATCGTCACTTTGAAAGAGGGCGATACGATAGATTTTTACAGCAATATTTAAATAAAAAATGGCAGTACGTAAATTAAAACCGGTAACTCCGGGACAAAGACACAAGATTATTGGCACGTTCGAGGATATTACTGCATCCGTGCCAGAGAAGTCTCTCGTTTTCGGTAAGCGTTCTTCAGGTGGTAGAAATAACACTGGTAAGATGACCGTTCGCTATATTGGTGGCGGTCACAGAAGAAAATATCGCCTTATTGACTTCAAGCGTGAGAAAGATGGTGTTCCAGCTGTAGTGAAGACAATCGAATACGATCCGAACCGTTCGGCTCGTATCGCATTGTTGTATTATGCTGATGGTGAAAAACGTTACATTATTGCTCCTAATGGACTGCAAGTGGGTGCAACATTAATGTCGGGTGCAGATGCTGCTCCCGAAGTTGGAAATGCACTTCCACTGGCAAAGATTCCTGTTGGTACGGTAATTCATAACATTGAATTGCGTCCTGGACAGGGTGCTTTGTTGGTTCGTTCGGCTGGTAATTTTGCTCAGTTGACTTCTCGTGAGGGCAGTTATTGTGTGATTAAGCTCCCTTCTGGCGAAACACGTCAGATATTGAGTACTTGTAAAGCAACGGTAGGTAGTGTTGGTAACTCCGACCATGCATTGGAACAATCAGGAAAGGCTGGTCGTTCACGCTGGTTGGGTCGTCGTCCACATAACCGTGGTGTTGTTATGAACCCTGTGGATCACCCAATGGGTGGTGGCGAAGGTCGCCAAAGCGGTGGTCACCCACGTTCACGTAAGGGCTTGTATGCAAAGGGTCTGAAGACTCGTGCACCAAAGAAGCACTCTAACAAGTACATCATTGAAAGAGCAAGTAAATAACAAGTAAACAAAGAGTAAATTATGAGTCGTTCACTTAAGAAAGGTCCTTATATCAACGTTGCTTTAGAAAAGAAAATTCTCGCTATGAACGAGAGTGGCAAGAAGAGCGTTGTAAAGACATGGGCCAGAGCATCAATGATATCCCCAGAATTCGTGGGACACACTGTTGCAGTTCATAACGGAAATAAATTTATCCCTGTTTACGTTACAGAGAACATGGTGGGACATAAGTTCGGTGAGTTTTCTCCGACCCGACGTTTCGGTGGCCATGCTGGTAACAGAAAGTAAAAGGGACAAACCATTTAAAAAGTTAAATTAATAATGGGAGCAAGAAAGCATATAGCGGCTGAAAAGTTAAAAGAAGCCCGCAAAAATCTATACTTCGCAAAGCTTAAAGGCGTTCCTTCTTCCCCTCGAAAAATGCGCTATGTGGTAGACATGATTCGTGGTTTGGAAGTAAATCGTGCCCTTGGAGTATTGCGATTCTCCAAAAAGCAAGCAGCGCAGGATGTTGAAAAATTACTCCGTTCAGCTGTTGCTAACTGGGAGGCAAAGAATGATCGTAAAGGTGAAGATGGCGAGTTGTATATCAGCCGTGTCTTCGTTGATGAAGGCGTTACGATGAAGCGTATGAGACCGGCACCACAGGGTCGTGGATACAGAATACGTAAGCGTAGTAACCATGTTACATTGTTTGTTGATGCCAAAACTAATGACGAAAAATAATTAATAGAATGGGACAGAAAGTTAATCCAATAAGCAATCGACTTGGAATTATCCGTGGTTGGGATTCAAATTGGTTCGGTGGTAAGGACTTCGGTGACAACCTCGTTGAGGATAGAAAGATTCGTAAGTATCTGAATGAGCGTTTGGCTAAAGCAAGCCTTTCGCGCATCATCATCGAACGTACCTTGAAGCTCGTTACCATTACTATTTGTACAGCAAGACCTGGTATCGTCATTGGTAAAGGAGGTCAAGATGTAGATAAGTTGAAAGAAGAGTTGAAAAACCTCTTTCATAAAGACATTCAAATCAATATATTTGAAGTTAAGAAACCTGAGCTTGATGCAATCATCGTTGGTAATAACATCGCTCGCCAAGTAGAGGGTAAGATAGCTTACCGTCGTGCTATTAAGATGGCCATTCAGAATACGATGCGTGCTGGAGCAGAGGGTATCAAGATTCAGATTACTGGTCGTTTAAATGGTGCCGAAATGGCTCGCAAGGAGATGTATAAAGAAGGACGTACTCCTTTGCATACATTCCGTGCCGACATTGATTACTGTCAGACAGAAGCACTTACTAAAGTAGGTCTGCTTGGAATCAAAGTTTGGATTTGCCGTGGCGAAATTTATGGTAAACAAGAACTTACCCCGAATTTCTCACAAGAAAAAGCAAATAATTCTCGTTCAAACTCTGGTAGAAACGGTCGTGGTAATCGTAGAAGAAACAATAACCGTTAAAAGTAGAAGCTATCATGTTACAGCCAAAAAGAGTAAAATATAGAAGACCTCAAGATGGGCGTGGAAATAAAGGAAACGCTCATAGAGGTACACAATTGGTTTTCGGTTCGTTTGGTATCAAGACGCTTGAACCCAAATGGATTGATAGCCGACAGATTGAAGCTGCACGTGTTGCTGTGAATCGATACATGCAACGTGAAGGTCAAGTCTGGATTAGAATTTTCCCAGATAAGCCAATTACTCGCAAGCCTGCCGATGTCCGCATGGGTAAAGGTAAAGGCGATCCTATGGGTTGGGTTGCGCCGGTTACACCCGGTCGTATCCTTTTCGAGGTTGAAGGAGTGAGTTTAGATGTTGCAAAAGAGGCTTTGCGCCTTGCTGCACAGAAACTACCTGTGAAGACCAAGTTTGTTATTCGACGTGATTACGATAAAAACGCTTAAGCTATGAAGATGACAGAATTGAAAGCACTCGCAGACAAAGATTTGCGCGAGAAGTTGGAGAATGCAGTAGAAGCATATAACCAACTTAAATTAAACCATTCAGTGTCTCCATTGGAGAACCCTTCGCAGATTAAGATTGCTCGTCGTGATATCGCTCGTTTGAAAACAGAACTTCATCAGCGAGAACTTAATAAATAACAATGGTTCAGATGGAAACAAGAAATTTAAGAAAAGTAAGACAGGGTGTCGTTTTGAGTAACAACATGGATAAGACCATTGTTATTGCTTCTAAATTTAAAGAGAAACACCCAATATATGGTAAGTTTGTTCAAAAGACAAAAAAATACCATGTACATGATGAGAAGAATGAGGCTAATGTAGGTGATACAGTACTCATTATGGAGACTCGTCCTTTGTCTCGTACAAAGCGATGGAGATTAGTACAAATTGTAGAAAAAGCTAAGTAATTATGATACAGGCAGAATCAAAACTTACAGTATGTGATAACAGCGGCGCACGTGAAGCTCTTTGCATCCGTGTCCTTGGAGGTACCGGTCGCCGTTATGCAAGTGTGGGAGACGTTATTGTCGTTTCAGTCAAAAACGTTATTCCATCAAGTGATTTGAAAAAAGGTGCAGTATCTAAGGCTTTAGTCGTTCGTACCAAGAAAGAGATTCGTCGTGCAGATGGGTCATACATTCGTTTCGATGACAATGCATGTGTATTGCTGAACAATGCGGGTGAAATAAGAGGTAGCCGTATCTTCGGCCCTGTTGCTCGTGAGCTTCGTTCGGTGAACATGAAAGTCGTTTCTTTGGCACCAGAGGTACTTTAATATTTTAAATGATTAATCAATGAGTAAGTTACATATTAAGAAAAACGATACCGTTATTGTTCTTACCGGACAGGATAAGGGCAAAACAGGTAAGGTGCTCAAAGTATTGGTCGCTGACGAACGTGCTATAGTTGAAGGTGTCAATATCGTTACAAAGAGTGCCAAGCCTTCTGCGAAGAACCCTCAAGGGGGCATCGTTAAGCAAGAGGCTCCTATACATATCTCTAATTTGAGCTTAATAGACCCAAAGAGTGGCAAGGCTACTCGAGTTTCCGTTAGACGTGATGGAAAGAACGTGGTACGTATTGCTAAAAAGTCAGGGGAGGAAATCAAATAATGGATACAGCACAGTTTAAAAAAGCATATAAGGAGAAGATTGCTCCTGCATTAAAAGAACAGTTCAACTATTCTTCATCCATGGAAATCCCTGTTCTCAAGAAGATTGTCATCAATCAAGGATTAGGAGATGCTACAGAGGATAAGAAGATTATAGACGTAGCTGTGAATGAGATATCAACAATCACTGGTCAGAAGGCCGTTGCTACTTATTCTAAGAAAGACGTTGCAAACTTCAAACTTCGTAAAAAGATGCCTATTGGAGTCATGGTAACACTTCGTAGAGAGCGTATGTACGAATTTTTGGAGAAATTAGTACGTGTTGCTTTGCCTCGTATCCGAGATTTCAAAGGTATTGCGAGCAAGTTCGATGGTCGTGGCAACTACACCTTAGGTATTGAAGAGCAAATTATCTTCCCAGAAATAAACATCGATTCTATTGATCGTATTCAGGGAATGAATATCACTTTCGTTACGTCTGCCAAGACAGATGAAGAAGGTTACGCATTGCTCAAAGGCTTCGGACTACCTTTTAAGAACGCTAAAAACGATTAATAGATATGGCAAAAGAATCAATGAAAGCTCGTGAAGTAAAGCGTGCCAAGTTAGTAGCTCGCTATGCTGAAAAGCGTGCCGCACTGAAGGATATCATTGCGAAGACAGATGATCCAGCTGAAGCTTACGAGGCTGCACGTAAATTGCAGTCTATTCCTAAGAACGCTAACCCTATTCGTTTGCACAATCGTTGCAAGGTTACGGGTCGTCCAAAAGGATATATGCGTCAGTTCGGACTCTCACGTATTCAGTTTAGAGAGATGGCTTCGGAAGGCTTGATTCCAGGAGTGAAAAAAGCAAGTTGGTAATTGTCTTACGTGATGAGTTACACTTACACAATACAAAAAAGAAGCTAATTTAATATTGTCGGGGTAGTCCCGATTAATTAAACATTTATAAAATGACAGATCCAATAGCAGATTATCTGACAAGACTCAGGAATGCAATTATGGCTCATCACCGTGTGGTGAACATACCTGCGTCTAATTTGAAAAAAGAGATCACTAAGATCCTTTTTGAGAAGGGATACATTTTGAACTATAAGTTCATTGAAGATGGTCCCCAAGGTACAATTAAAGTGGCTTTGAAGTACGATCCTACGACAAAGCAAAGCGCTATCAAGCATTTGAGGCGAGTATCTACACCAGGTTTGCGTCAGTACACCGGGTATAAGGACATGCCGAGAGTAATTAACGGACTAGGTATTGCAATATTATCTACGTCACAAGGTGTAATGACAGATAAAGAGGCTACTGCCCAGAAAATTGGCGGTGAGGTTCTTTGTTTCGTATATTAATTGGAGGTTCGAATATGTCAAGAATAGGAAAATTGCCAATTAGCATTCCATCAGGAGTGACTGTTAATTTTGAAGAGAAAACAAATATCATTAAGGTGAAAGGCCCTAAAGGTGAGCTCACCCAAAAGATTGATCCTTCTATTAAGGTGTTACAAGATAATGATACTTTGTCTTTTGAAGTAGATGAGAAGAGTCCTGTAGATTACAAGCAAAAGCAGGCTTACCATGGTTTATACCGTTCTTTAGTGAATAATATGGTAGTGGGCGTGAGCGAAGGCTATACCAAAACATTGGAGCTGATTGGTGTCGGTTTTCGTGTTTCTAATCAAGGGAATCTTGTAGAGTTCTCTTTGGGTTATACCCACCCAATCTTTATTCAGCTTCCTAAGGAAGTGAAGGTTGAGACTAAATCAGAAAGAAACCAAAACCCACTTATTACGTTGGAGTCTTGCGACAAGCAATTGTTGGGACTCATTTGTGCAAAAATTCGTTCTTTCCGTATGCCTGAGCCTTATAAAGGAAAAGGAATTCTCTTCCAAGGCGAGGTTATCCGCAGAAAGTCTGGTAAGACAGCTGCAGCTAAGTAATTTTAATGGTTTACGATTATGACAACAAAGAAAGTAGAAAGACGAATAAAAATCAAGTTCCGTATTCGCAAGAATGTAAACGGAACAGCTGAGCGTCCACGCTTAAGTGTATTTCGCTCTAATAAGCAAATCTACGCTCAGGTAATTAATGATATAACTGGTACAACTATTGCTTCTGCATCTTCGCTTGGACTTGAGAAGTTACCCAAGTCAGAACAAGCTCAGAAAGTAGGAGAGCTGATTGCAGAAAATGCAAAGTCAGCTGGTGTAACGACTGTAGTTTTCGACCGTAATGGTTATCTTTACCATGGTCGTGTAAAAGAATTGGCTGACGCTGCTCGCAAGGGTGGTCTTAATTTTTAAACGATTATGGCAATGAATAAAGTAAAAATAAATAGCGACGTAGAATTAAAAGATCGTTTGGTAGCTATCAACCGTGTTACGAAGGTAACCAAGGGAGGACGCACCTTCACTTTTGCTGCTATTGTCGTAGTTGGTGATGGCAACGGTGTGATAGGTTATGGCCTTGGTAAAGCTGGAGAAGTTACAGCTGCCATTGCTAAAGGTACTGAAGCTGCAAAGAAAAACTTGGTGAAAGTTCCAGTTTTGAAAGGTACTATTCCTCACGAGATTGAAGCTCGTTATAGTGGTGCTCAGGTGTTCTTAAGACCTGCTGCTGCTGGTACGGGTTTGGTTGCCGGAGGTGCAATGCGTGCCGTATTGGACAGTGCTGGTATAACAGATGTATTAGCTAAGTCGAAAGGTTCTTCTAATCCCCACAACTTAGTAAAAGCAACCATCTTGGCATTAAGCCAAATTCGTGATGCTTATACCATTGCTGGCATTCGTGGTGTCGATATGAATAAGGTATTTAACGGATAAAGGAGAAATAAAATGGCAACAATTAAAGTAAAGCAAATTAAGAGTAAGATTGGTGCACCTATAGATCAGAAACGAACACTTTCTTGTTTAGGATTGCGCAAGATTTCTCAAATTGTTGAAGTTGATGACACTCCAAGTATTCGTGGTATGATTCGTAAAGTGCATCATCTTGTTACAGTAGTTGAATAGTATAACTTTTAAGAAGCAAAAAGATGAAATTAAATAGTTTGAAACCAGCAGAAGGTTCTACGCATTCACGTCGTCGTATTGGTCGCGGTCCAGGCTCTGGCTTAGGTGGTACCTCTACACGTGGACACAAGGGTGCAAAATCTCGCTCTGGTTATAAGAAGAAAGTCGGTTTTGAAGGAGGTCAAATGCCACTCCAGCGCCGCGTTCCGAAAGGAGGCTTTAAGAATATCAATCGAAAGGAATATTTTGCAGTAAACCTTGGTACATTACAAGCCCTTGCAGAAGATAAAAACCTGACAAAGATTGGTATTGCAGAACTCGTTGCAGCAGGTCTGACAAACGGTAAGAAACTGGTGAAGATTTTGGGTACTGGCGAGTTAAAAGCTAAAATTGATGTAGAAGCTAACGCATTCTCTAAGACTGCTGAAGAAGCTATCAAGGCAGTAGGTGGTAACACAACTATAATCTAAGTAATGAAAAAGTTTATTGAGACACTAAAGAACTGTTGGAAGATTGAGGATTTGCGTCAGCGTCTCCTTATTACACTTCTGTTTACGGCCATTTATCGTTTTGGCTCGTTCGTAGTACTTCCGGGTATTAATCCTGCTTCCTTAGGACAACTCCAAAAGCAGACAGAAGGCGGCTTGATGTCGCTCCTTGACATGTTCTCTGGTGGTGCATTTTCTAACGCGTCAATCTTCGCATTAGGAATCATGCCATACATCTCAGCTTCTATCGTTATGCAACTTCTTGCTGTCGCTGTTCCTTATTTTCAAAAGATGCAGCGAGAAGGAGAGAGTGGTCGTAAAAAAATAAGTATGTACACTCGTTATTTGACAGTATTTATCTTACTGTTGCAGGCACCGAGTTATCTTATGAATCTGAAGTACATGGCATCACAGGCCTTGTCAACAGGCATCTCATGGACTGTGTTCATGATTCCGGCTACCATTATCCTTGCAGCAGGAAGTATGTTCATCCTTTGGTTAGGAGAACGCATAACTGATAAGGGAATAGGAAATGGTGTTTCATTGATTATTATGATTGGTATTATCGCTCGTCTCCCTCAAGCGTTTGCGCAGGAATTGGGTTCTCGCTTGCAGGCAATTAGCGGTGGTGGACTGGTCATGTTTATCGTTGAAATATTAATTCTCTTTGCGGTTGTATGTGCAGCAATCTTATTGGTACAGGGAACTCGTAAGGTTCCAGTACAATATGCTAAACGGCTTGTCGGCAACAAACAATATGGAGGTGCGCGTCAGTACATTCCATTGAAGTTGTTTGCAGCAAACGTAATGCCTATCATTTTTGCACAGGCATTGATGTTTATACCGTTGCAAATTGTCCAGTATCAATCTGATAATGCATCTCCCATCTTGCGTTCTCTGATGGACACTCATAGTTTGTTGTATAACACAATCTATGTAATACTGATTATAGCATTTACTTACTTCTATACAGCTATTACACTGAATCCGACACAGATGGCTGAGGATATGAAACGTAACAATGGGTTTATTCCTGGGATTCGTCCAGGGAAGGAAACAGCAGACTATATTGATGGAATCATGTCTCGTCTTACTCTTCCTGGCTCGTTGTTCATTGCATTCATCGCTGTCATGCCAGCTTTGGCTCATCTCCTAAATGTTCAACAAGGATTTGCACAGTTCTTCGGAGGTACATCCTTGCTCATTTTAGTTGGTGTTGTGATTGATACTTTGCAACAGATTGAGAGCCACTTGCTCATGCGCCATTATGATGGATTACTGAACTCTGGTCATACTCGGGGCGGTAATGTGTCTGCCTACTAATCATCAACACTGAAAGAACTCTTATCTCTGATTGATGTTTTATGGCAAAGTGTTCTCAAGGGGATGGGCTAGGTTGAAATGTACTTGTCTATTTGGTTCAGATCAAGTGAGTCAAAGATAGTTTGTGCATAAGGATAAAATATCATGCTCGTCTATAGTAGTAGAAGGTTGGCAATGAAACATTCAATTAAGATTTGGAATTAACTTTTAGAAAGAAAATAATTATTATGGCAAAACAATCCGCTATTGAGCAAGACGGAACAATTGTTGAAAGTCTATCAAATGCAATGTTCCGTGTAGAACTTGAAAACGGTGTAGAGATAATTGCGCACATCTCAGGAAAGATGAGAATGCACTATATCAAGATTCTCCCTGGCGATAAAGTAAAGGTCGAAATGAGTCCTTATGACTTGACAAAGGGTAGAATCGTTTTCAGATACAAATAATCAAGTAAAGATATGAAGACAAGAGCATCATTAAAGAAACGCACACCCGACTGTAAGATAGTACGTCGTAAAGGTCGCTTGTTCGTTATCAACAAAAAGAACCCTAAGTTTAAATTACGTCAGGGCTAAATCAAGAAATGGTGGATTTCTTGTTCGATGTGAATTGAACAACTACCGCCCAATTTAAAACAATTATTTAATTAATTATCAACAAATGGCAATAAGAATTGTTGGAGTAGATTTGCCCCAAAATAAGCGTGGCGAAATCGCATTGACCTATATCTATGGTATTGGTCGAAGTAGTTCAGCAAAGATATTGGATAAGGCAGGCGTCGACCGTGATTTGAAGGTTAGCGAGTGGACTGACGACCAAGCTGCAAGTATCCGTGAAATTATCGGCGCTGAATTCAAAGTAGAAGGTGATCTCCGTTCAGAGGTCCAAATGAATATCAAGCGACTGATGGATATTGGTTGCTATCGTGGAGTTAGACATCGTAATGGTCTTCCTGTTCGCGGTCAGAGCACTAAGAATAATGCTCGTACACGTAAGGGTAAGAAGAAGACTGTTGCTAATAAGAAGAAGGCTACTAAGTAACATTTAGTTGTTAGTTGAACGTCGGAATCTTCAAGGTTCTGATCTTTAAAACTTCTAACTTTTAAACTAAAAGAAATTATGGCAAAGAAAACAACAGCTTCTAAGAAAAGAAATGTGCGAGTTGATGCTATTGGTCAATTACATATCCATAGCTCATTCAATAATATTATCGTTTCTCTTGCAAACAGCGAGGGACAAATTATCTCATGGTCTTCTGCAGGTAAGATGGGCTTTAGAGGTTCTAAGAAGAACACTCCTTATGCAGCTCAAATGGCAGGTGAAGATTGTGCAAAAATTGCTTATGATTTAGGATTGCGTAAGGTAAAGGCTTATGTAAAGGGTCCAGGCAATGGTCGTGAATCTGCTATCCGTGCCGTACATGGTGCAGGAATTGAGGTAACCGAAATTATTGATGTAACTCCATTACCACACAATGGTTGTCGTCCACCTAAGAGACGTAAAGTATAAATTTATTCACTGGAGAATTGATGTGATGATTAATTCTCCAGTATATTCATTATTTTATTATATATTATGGCAAGATACATAGGTCCGAAATCTAAGATTGCACGCCGATTTGGTGAACCCATTTTTGGCGCTGACAAAGTTTTGTCCAAGAGAAACTTCCCTCCTGGACAGCATGGCAACAACCGTCGCAGAAAAATGTCTGAGTACGGAGCCATGTTGGCAGAGAAGCAAAAGGCAAAGTACACTTATGGTGTACTCGAACGCCAGTTCCGTAATATGTTTGAGAAGGCAGCTAAAGCTGATGGCATTACCGGTGAGGTACTGCTGCAGAACTTAGAGAGTCGTCTTGACAATATCGTTTTCCGCTTGGGAATCGCACCGACTCGTGCAGCTGCCCGTCAGATGGTAGGTCATAAGCACATTGTGGTAGATGGAAAGGTTGTCAATATTCCTTCTTATGCAGTTAAACCTGGTCAGATTGTAGGTGTTCGCGAGAAAGCAAAGTCTCTCGAAGTTATTGAGGAATCTTTGGCAGGTTTTAACCACAGTAAATATCCTTGGATAGAATGGGATGAGAGCTCAAAGAGCGGTAAGTTTTTACATCAGCCCGAGCGAGCTGACATTCCAGAGAACATTAAGGAGCAGTTAATCGTTGAGTTGTACTCTAAATAAATCATTAAATTAATGGCGATATTAGCATTTCAAAAACCTGAAAAAGTAGTAATGCTGGAGGCTGATGATAAGTTCGGTAAGTTCGAATTCCGACCTTTAGAGCCTGGCTTTGGTATTACCATTGGTAATTCATTGCGCCGCATTCTCCTTTCATCACTCGAAGGTTATGCTATCAACACTATGCGAATTGCAGGGGTTGAGCATGAATTTTCTTCAGTACCTGGTGTAAAGGAAGATGTAACCAACATTATCTTGAATCTCAAGCAAGTGCGATTCAAGCAAGTAGTAGAAGAATTCGAGAATGAGAAAGTTAGTATCACCGTAGAGAATTCTACAGAATTCAAAGCTGGTGATATTGGTAAGTATCTGACTGGATTTGAAGTGTTAAACCCTGATTTGGTGATTTGTCATTTAGATGCCAAAGCTTCAATGCAAATTGATTTGACCATTAATCAAGGACGTGGATACGTTCCTGCTGATGAGAATCGTCAATTCTGCACAGATGTTAATGTACTCCCAATCGATTCGATCTACACCCCAATCCGTAATGTTAAATACACAGTTGAACCGTATCGTGTAGAACAAAAAACCGACTACGACAAACTGGTGATTGAAGTCACTACGGATGGTTCCATATCACCTAAGGATGCGCTGAAAGAGGCTGCAAAAATTCTCATCTATCACTTCATGTTGTTCTCTGATGAAAAGATTACACTTGAGAATCCCGATCAGGATACCAACCAAGAGTTTGATGAGGAAGTGTTGCACATGCGTCAATTGCTGAAGACTAAATTAGTAGACATGAACTTAAGTGTTCGTGCACTCAACTGTCTGAAGGCAGCCGATGTTGAGACACTTGGTGACTTAGTGCAATATAACAAGACAGACCTCTTGAAGTTCCGCAACTTTGGTAAGAAATCGCTTTCAGAGCTTGATGATTTGCTCGAGAGTCTGAATCTATCATTTGGAACCGATATTTCAAAGTACAAACTGGATAAGGAATAAGGAAAGTTTTTAGTTGATAAGTTTTTAAGTTTAGTATTCTTTCTTCCTAATGGATAAGTTAAGATTATCATTCTAAAAACTTGCAATGCTGAAAAAACAAGAGATTCCAACTCCACAAATGAACAAAACAAAAAATGAGACACAATAAAAAATTCAACCACTTAGGTCGTACTGCATCTCACCGCAACGCTATGCTTGCAAACATGGCTTGCTCGCTGATTATGCACAAAAGAATCACTACGACCCTCGCCAAAGCCAAAGCTTTGAAGAAATATGTAGAGCCACTGATTACACGCTCTAAGGACGATACCACTAATTCGCGCCGTGTTGTATTCCGTTATTTGCAAGATAAAGTTGCAGTTTCGGAACTTTACAAAACCGTTGCTCCTAAAGTAGGTGACCGTCCAGGTGGTTATACTCGTGTTATAAAATTAGGTACTCGTCAAGGCGATGCTGCTCAAATAGCATTTATTGAGTTAGTAGACTTTGATGAAAATATGGCAAAAACAGAAAAGACCGCTAAGAAAACTCGTCGTAGTCGTCGTTCTACTGGTAAGAAAGATGAAACTGCAAAGGTTGAAAATTCTGTTGAAACAGCTGACGCTACTGAAGCAGTATCTGCTGAAGAAGCACCAAAAGAAGTTTCAGAAGAAAAAGCACAAGACGAAAAAGCAGCTGAGTAAGTTTTCCATATCTCTTTCAATATTAACGCTCTCATCCAATTTGGTTGAGAGCGTTTTTATTATTCTCTCGTCTGAAATTGCAACGTATAGAAAGTATATTTCAGCTTCGACTCCTTTAATAATGAAAATTCTTATTTGCGTGTCATTATTTTGTAGTATATTTGTCATGTAAAACCTTTGTTTTCATAAAAATGTCTAATCGCAAGCACTCTTTTAGTCGAACGTCTCATCATACAGAAAATGATTATTCTTTCGATGTTATATTTAAACTTTACTATCCAAAAGTCAAGAACTTTGTGTATGGGTTTGTTGGCGTGGAGAGTGAAGCTGAAGATATTGCGCAGGATATTTTTCTTAAATTATGGATGAAACGAAACAGCATCCAAATCATGACAAATTTTGAAGCCTATCTTTATACTATGGCACGTAACTGCACCCTTAATGCCTTAAAATCCTCCAGTATACGACATAAGCTTCAATCACTAACCGATGCAGATGTTGTAGCCGATACTGGTGTAGAAGACATTATCTACAGTGAAGAATTACACGAACTTATCAATCGTGTGACAAGCCAAATGCCTGACCAGCGACGCAGAATCTTTACAATGAGTAGGTTGGACGGTATGAGTAATGAAGAAATTGGGCACAGGTTGAATATCAGTAAGCGAACTGTAGAAACGCACATCTCCCAAGCACTTGCGCAGATTAGGCGACTGCTCGTATGTTTTATCCTCTTTCACTATCTCTAAATTTGTCCATTACGACCGTGAATAAATAGCTCGGAATGCTGATTTTTGGAAATTGACGAGCTACAGCAATTGCATCGGACTGTCTATCAAATGTTGAAGTCAGTCTTGAATTACCATCGCCCTTTATGCCCCACTTATCTCCAGCGGGAACGTTATGTTGGTTTTTTCTCATTTATTACACCTCCTTTCTGCACTCAGTTTTGACAAACATGTCATAACACCTTATATTTACTGTGCAAATATTCAGACAAAGACAAATTTCTATATAATAGTGCTAATAACTGACAGGATAACGGAGTTTAGTGTAAATATTGTCATATTTACACATATTTAACGCATGTATCCGTCTGTATTCTCAAATAATTTGTTATTTTCGCATCGAAATTTCACGAAATATCAAACATCATTATGTTATTGTCAGCCAAATTTGAAAATATTTACTCGTTTAACGAGGAAACGCGTATCTTGTTCACAGCCAGCAAGAGCGACCAATTGCCGTTGCAAGTGTCACGGGCAGAAAAACGGGATGATATATCCGTGCTCCGTATGGGATTGATTTATGGTGCCAATGCTTCCGGAAAGTCAAACATTATAAAATGTTTGGCTATTATCAAGGAGTTTGCCTTGAGTGGTTGGAACACTCTCAAATATAATTATTTCAAGATGACGGATGAACCCAAAGAGCGTTCGAGTATCGAATTGGAGTTTAAGGTAAACAGCCAGTTCTTTGCTTACGGTGTGGCATTTTCGAAAGGCGGCTTGCTTGAAGAATGGCTATATAGGACTGGTAGTCGCAATGACGTCATGATCTTTGAGCGTAAACGCAATGGTGATAGTTGGGATAATACTATTGCACCTCAGTTCCTAAAAGATGAGAATGGGCAATTCTTGAAGTTCTTGATTGACGGCACACCTACCAAGGGTACTTTCTTAAGTGAGTATATCAAGCGTAACGGAAAGGGAATAGATGCGATTAAATCTGCTCGTAAATGGTTTGAGAATCTGAATATCATCTTTCCCAATACACATAGAACAGATTTCCCCTTCCGAGTTGTGAACGATACTCAGTTCAGAACTGTGATGCGCGAACTGCTAAATTATTTTGGAACAGGTATCTCAGACCTTCGTCGCGTAGAGTCTAAACCTGAAGAATTGGGCATTCCCGATGAAATCCGACAAAAGATAGAGGAAAGTCTTGAAGGTAAAGATTCCGAAACAGGTGTGGTGATTCATAATGAGAACCGCTTCATCTTTGCAGAGAAAGATAAGTCGAAGAATCTGAAGTGGCATGAACTGAAAACGATCCACAAAAAAGAAGGCAGTAACTCGGACTATATATTCGAAATGTTCGAAGAGTCTGATGGCACGTCACGCTTGTTCGATTTCATTCCAATGCTTATAGATATGCGTGCTAATGATGCAGTCTATGTGATTGATGAAGTTGACAGAAGTTTACACCCAATGTTGACATTGAAATTGTTGGAGATGTACAACAGTTTGCTTAGAAGCGATTCACAAATGCAGTTAATCTGCACTACCCATGAGTCCAATCTACTTTCTACTGCCCCTATCCGTCAAGATGAAGTCTGGTTTGTGGAAAAGGACAAAAAAGGAGCAAGCCATTTGTCTTCACTATGTGAGTACAAGCCAAGAGAAAATGTACAGAAAGGTTATCTGAATGGTCGCTATGGAGCAATTCCATTCTTTGGCGAACTGAATAATATACATTGGGACGATGCGAAGTAGAAATAGTTTGATGCGCGAACGTCGAGAGGCATTTCGTGACGCTCGCCTTATAGTTATAGCCTCCGAAGGCAAAGACACGGAGCGGATATATTTTAAGGCATTAGCCAAAGAATATACTAATCTGCGCGTGCACGTACATATATTAGAACGGAGTGAGAATGAACAGAACAACTCCAGCCCAGAACATGTATTAAAACAACTCAATGACTACAAAAGCAAATATGACTTAGAGGCGGATGACGAACTTTGGTTAGTAGTAGACAAAGATCGCTGGACAGAGGCTATGTTGTCTCATGTAGCCACGGAATGTTCGCAGGAAGTTGCCATGCACATGGCTTTAAGTAATCCTTGTTTCGAGCTATGGCTTTTATTGCATATGGAAGATGCAGCATCGCTGTCACCCGAAGAACAGGAGCAATGGATGAAGAATCGCAGAAAGTCTAAAAATGCTGACCCATACCTGAAGGTACGATTGCGTCAGAAGATGGGTTCTTACCATGAGTCATCCTACGATGCACTAACTCTGATAGCTCATATAGAAGATGCAATAGAGCGAGCAAGGGCATTAGATAAGAATCCTACTGACCGTTGGCCGCAAACTCTTGGTACGAGAGTGTATTTGCTGGCGAAAAGCGTGATAAACAGGAACTAATTTCTTACTTCAGTCTACAGTGAATGCCAATGATATGAGCTAGAAATGATTTGGAAGGCAGAAGGCATAACTGTGTCTATAAATCAATTGTAGAGAGATTATTGATAAATTCAACCGTTGTTTTTGTCCTGTAATTTTACCAAAAAACGACCATTGAAAATCTGTGAAATAGAAAAAATCAATAGGCAAACGATAGGCAAAAATGGGCTGATTTTAACAAAATAGACGGCTTTTTTAGTCAGAACATTGATTTAACGGTCTTGGAAACATGTATTAGAGGTGTTATTCACATGCTTCAAGAGCATTAAAGCATGCAAAT
>NZ_JRPQ01000021.1 GCF_000762405.1 Hoylesella timonensis S9-PR14
TTTTCTTGAAGCATAAATACATAGGTAACAAGTTTTACGAACCGTTCAATTCATTAGAAAAGAACTAAGGTGAGAATACTTTTAAATTCTGGAGTTTCGTTCTGAACAGAGACAACGAAGTTGGTTGAGATAGGGTATATGGCGTAAGCTTTATATGTTTTATCTTTTCCATTTCAAATATATTTTACAATGTAGAGTTTGATCCTGGCTCAGGATGAACGCTAGCTACAGGCTTAACACATGCAAGTCGCAGGGTAACATGAGGAAAGCTTGCTTTCCTTGATGACGACTGGCGCACGGGTGAGTAACGCGTATCCAACCTTCCCATAACTACGGGATAACCCGTTGAAAGACGGCCTAATACCGTATGATATCGTTTGCTGACATCAAATAACGATTAAAGGTTTAGCGGTTATGGATGGGGATGCGTCTGATTAGCTTGTTGGCGGGGTAACGGCCCACCAAGGCTACGATCAGTAGGGGTTCTGAGAGGAAGGTCCCCCACATTGGAACTGAGACACGGTCCAAACTCCTACGGGAGGCAGCAGTGAGGAATATTGGTCAATGGGCGAGAGCCTGAACCAGCCAAGTAGCGTGCAGGATGACGGCCCTATGGGTTGTAAACTGCTTTTATGTGGGGATAAAGTGCGTGACGTGTCATGCATTGCAGGTACCACATGAATAAGGACCGGCTAATTCCGTGCCAGCAGCCGCGGTAATACGGAAGGTCCGGGCGTTATCCGGATTTATTGGGTTTAAAGGGAGCGTAGGCTGTCTATTAAGCGTGTTGTGAAATTTACCGGCTCAACCGGTGGCTTGCAGCGCGAACTGGTCGACTTGAGTATGCAGGAAGTAGGCGGAATTCATGGTGTAGCGGTGAAATGCTTAGATATCATGACGAACTCCGATTGCGCAGGCAGCTTACTGTAGCATAACTGACGCTGATGCTCGAAAGTGCGGGTATCAAACAGGATTAGATACCCTGGTAGTCCGCACGGTAAACGATGGATGCTCGCTATTCGTCCTATTTGGATGAGTGGCCAAGTGAAAACATTAAGCATCCCACCTGGGGAGTACGCCGGCAACGGTGAAACTCAAAGGAATTGACGGGGGCCCGCACAAGCGGAGGAACATGTGGTTTAATTCGATGATACGCGAGGAACCTTACCCGGGCTTGAACTGCCAGCGAACGATACAGAGATGTTGAGGCCCTTCGGGGCGCTGGTGGAGGTGCTGCATGGTTGTCGTCAGCTCGTGCCGTGAGGTGTCGGCTTAAGTGCCATAACGAGCGCAACCCTTTTCTTTAGTTGCCATCAGGTGATGCTGGGCACTCTATGGATACTGCCACCGTAAGGTGTGAGGAAGGTGGGGATGACGTCAAATCAGCACGGCCCTTACGTCCGGGGCTACACACGTGTTACAATGGGGCATACAGAGTGTTGGCTTAACGCAAGTTTGGTCTAATCTTCAAAGTGTCTCCCAGTTCGGATTGGGGTCTGCAACCCGACCCCATGAAGCTGGATTCGCTAGTAATCGCGCATCAGCCATGGCGCGGTGAATACGTTCCCGGGCCTTGTACACACCGCCCGTCAAGCCATGAAAGCTGGGGGTGCCTGAAGTCCGTAACCGTTAAGGAGCGGCCTAGGGCAAAACTGGTGATTGGGGCTAAGTCGTAACAAGGTAGCCGTACCGGAAGGTGCGGCTGGAACACCTCCTTTCTGGAGACGAAACAACG
>NZ_JRPQ01000022.1 GCF_000762405.1 Hoylesella timonensis S9-PR14
GGTATATACTTATTGTTATATGCTCATATTGCCGTATAGATGTATATATGTATATACGTCTATACGGCAATATAAATTCACGCTTACACAGATTACTTTGCAGACCTTATACTGATCATACACCTTTTCCCGTCTCCTCGCCATGGAATGGCTTTTCAGGCCTTCTTTGGCGTGCCTTTTCAGACAACTACGCTTTCTCACCTGACTGACGGTGGTACCAATAGCGATAAGGCATCATAGAATCTCTTGCTGTCCATGTTCTCGCTCCCTTTCGGCTTATCTCCCTGCCAGTTCCTTTCCTTTCTTCGGCATCGACAGCCATTTTTACAACTCACCGTTCACCCGGTTTCAGGGCTTAATAGAAGTGGTGGTATTTTCGTTCTCCTTATGCTCCATGTGTATTCCCGATTCAGTAAGCGGTGTCAGCCCCCTCTCCTTTTACATCCTCTCTCCACCTTCCACTTCAAATCCGTTCATGCGTTCTTTTCATTTTTCAGATAAGTCCGACATCCATTTTCCTTTGCAAAGTTAGCGCAAGCGGTGTTCCGCAAGGGTCGCCTTCCAGGACTTGCCTCGTGATTTTTTTCAAGTTTTTGGGGTGCGGTTGCTCCTGATCCAAAAACTCATTGGTCGGAGATGAAAAAAATAACGGTCATCCCTTGCCTTTGCACACCTTCATACTTGCCTGCTCCTTCATGCACGTAAAATAAATATCAACTTAAAAAATTACAATTATGAACGCAAAGAACAATTTCACAGTTACAGGTTATGTATGCAAGGATGCAGAAGTAAAGAAATTTGAGAAGGCTGCCATCGCACGCTTCGGTCTCATCATCAAGTACACGGAGCATAAGGGGAACGAAACCGTAACGGTCTCATCGATTATCAGCCTTGAAACTTGGGTTAAGAACGATGACACGGCAACTTTGGAACTGCTGAAGAAAGGAAGGGAACTTACGGCAGAGGGATTCTTCAAGCCAGAGAGCTACTACAGCAAGGACGGCAAGAATGTCACGGTTCTGAAGAACATCGCTACAAAGGTTACAGCCTTCGTCAGGGATAAAAAGCAGGAAGCTCCCAAGAAAAAGGACAAGAAGGCTTGAAAAGCCCTCCGAGGTGAGAGAGACTCTTTTGAAAAGGGTCTCTTTTTTTTGTCTGCTGCAATCTGCTAAGCTCGGCGCATTATCTTCGCACAACTGTCTATCCTTCTTGGCACACGCCTGAAGGCAAGTGCCGTTCTTATAAGCCCGGC
>NZ_JRPQ01000023.1 GCF_000762405.1 Hoylesella timonensis S9-PR14
CTCTGAAGAGGGGGACACAAAAACAGAACAAAAGGGGTTAAAAGAAGGGCCAAAAGATATGCAAAAGCCAACTTCACAAAACCGTCACGAAGTGTCTACCAATACTTTCGTAAATAACGCAAATACAGTTAGTTACGATACTGACGGTCAAAAAGAGGGCCAAAAGAAGGAACAAAGAAGTCCAAATGTCGAAGCTGCAAAAACGTCACCAAACGTTCAGCAAGGCAGCTACGCGCGCGAACATATCTCTAAAGAGAATAGAGATAAGAGAATAGAGAGTATTCATTATGATAATTATTCGCCGTCGCAGAATTTTTCATCCATCGAAGAATTGGTCTTTGATGACGAATGGGTGTGTTCGATGCAACAGCTTTATGGCTTTGCTGACAAAGGAACACTCTATAATGCCTTAACTTTATTTTTGGCAAACTTGAAGTGTCGCAAGGAAGAAGTCCCAGGAGACTTGAACAATTTCCTCGACTACTTCTGCAACTGGTACAAGAGAAACGAAAAGAGACTACAAAGCAAGTTGAAGGCGCAGATTCCTCCTAAGGACTATGCTAAAGTTCTTTGGGGCAAATGTATGTCAGCCTTTGCCAAGATAGTAGGCGAACGAGCTTTTGTTTCTGTTTTCCAACAACTCTCTTTTGATTCCTTTGACAATGCTGCCAAGCGACTGACCCTTTGCGTTCCAAACAGTCGAATATATCACACTTTGGAGGAAAATTACATAGACACTCTTTGCATTGTATTGCACAAATTCTTTGGTGTGGGGTTAAGTCTTCAATACCGTATTGTAAATTCTTAATCAATTTTCAAAGGTTTAGTTATACGTTTATGAATGAAGCACAAAAAATACTACAGATGACCAACGGTGGTTTGACTGTGTTCACACACTACCTTGGGGAAAAGTGTCTTTCCAAGACTTTCCGAAATCCTTTCAGGGATGATAGTAGGCCCTCGTGTCACTTGTACGCAAACAAAGGAAGATACGGCAACGGACAATATTACCTGCAAGATTTCGGTGACAGCAGCTTTTGTGGCAACTGTTTCACCATAGTAGGCA
This sequence comes from Hoylesella timonensis S9-PR14, assembly GCF_000762405.1. Taxonomy (GTDB): domain Bacteria; phylum Bacteroidota; class Bacteroidia; order Bacteroidales; family Bacteroidaceae; genus Prevotella; species Prevotella timonensis_A. Next base: position 1,067 of record NZ_JRPQ01000023.1, read on the forward strand.
GACTGTGCAACGTCAATCCGAAAACCAACTTCCGTGAAGTTCTTCAGATAATAGACAGAGATCTTGGACTTGGGGTGTTTGAAGGAGAGAAAACCAGCCATCAGGTATTGATGAAAAGAGCAACCTCTTTCCAGCATAAGGAAGATAGTTCTTCCATTACCAGTTTCGAGGTTGAGACACAACCCTTTCAGTCATGGGAAGAAGCATATTGGAATCAATATGGCATTGGTTCTTCCATCCTTGAAAGGTTCAATGTGAAAAGTATCAAGAGCTGCACATTCACAAAATCGTCTGGCAATTCATTTGCCATTTACGGTTCAAAAGCTATTCCTACATACGGGTATTTCTTCGATGAAGGTCAAGGGCTGAAAATATACCGTCCCAAGGCAAAAAATCGCTTTATGTACGCTGGTCACCTGCCCAAGCCTTATATCTTCGGAATCAATCAACTACCAAGAAACAGTGAGTTCGTATTTATCACGGGAGGCGAGAAAGATGTCATGTCATTATCTGCACATGGCTTCCCTGCATTGGCATTCAACAGCGAGACCGCCAACATTCCAGAAGACATATTGGATGAACTTTCCAAGCGATTTCTATGTATCATCTTTCTCTACGATACAGATGAAACAGGAAAAAGGGAGTCGGCTTTACGGGTACGGCAGTATGGCAAACGGTATAGAGTACAGAAACTTGATCTGCCTCTGTCTGGTATAAAATCAGAAAAAGACATCAGTGATTTTTTTCGTTTAGGTCATACTACAGAAGAATTACAGGCTATGATTGAAACTTGAGGAATTTGAGAACCAAAACTAAGAACAATGAATAAACCTATATTCAAGTACGCAGCAGGATGCTCGGAAAACATAACGATTAGTGCATTGACAGATACAGAGCCATCCAGCATAATGGGAGTTGATCTAAAAGAATTGCCAGAGATTCATTCGGTTTCCTGCCGTATTCTTTCCAAGACCTTTTATGGCATGGGAATAATCAATCAGAACAACGGAATAGAGTTTGTCAATCATGATTTGCAGGAGACTGTCACTTTAAGCAGTTCTGGCATAACCTTTATACGTTTGAAAGAGGAGTGCCGAAGCAAAAGATTATGTGTTTTCTATGACATGAAAGACTATTTAGCCTATCAGATATTACAGAAGAACGGCTTTGTCAGGCTTCCATCAGACTGTGATTTCATCATTATGTCGGATGTTAAGTACTTCATCCATAT
>NZ_JRPQ01000024.1 GCF_000762405.1 Hoylesella timonensis S9-PR14
CACTTCGCTTTATCCTCTCAGGGTCGCACGAGGATATGCTCAAACTTGAAAGCGAGGATCGCTTAGGAGAATGGTGCGACAGCACAATGCAGTGGCTTTACTCCACCTTTGGAAAGGAAAATGTAGTGGCAGCCACACTACACGCAGATGAGGAAACTCCGCATATCCACGCAACGGTAGTACCCATCGTACAAGGAGAAAGACGTAAAGCCAAGACGGAAGCAGAGAATGGCAAGCGGAAGTACAAGACAAAGAAAGGCAAGATACGACTCTGTGCAGACGATGTGCTTACTCCGAAGAAATTAGAGGAGTACCAAACCAAATACGCAGAACAGATGAAGGCTTTCGGGCTGGAAAGAGGCATATACGGCTCGGAAGCCAAGCACCGCTCCAATATGGAATATTATAAGGAACTGCTCAAAGAAACGAAACAAAAACAACTTGAGGAGGAAGAACTAATCAAAAAAGTCAAGGAGTTGGAAAAGCAGGCAGGGAAACTTCGAGTAAAGGGAACGCTCTACTCGCTCTTTGGGTACTCCGAACTTGACAAAGCAGAAAAAGGTGTCGGAGAGTTGGAAAGGGAGATGGAGCAACAGAAGTTTCTTTCTGAAAAGGAGAAAGCCGAAATCCGTAAGAAGGTCATACTCCTGCAAGATACCGTCAAAGGTAAAGACAGAACCATAGCTGAACAGCAAAAGGAAATCAAGGTGTACGAGGAGGAGCGGAGTTTTATCAAGCGATTTTTTCATAGCTTCTACCTCTTGCTTAATATTCGTTTGATGCTCCGCAAGATGGACTTTGATGATGATACCGTGGTGAAGATGCACCAAAAGCAGGTAGCTGTACGTGGT
>NZ_JRPQ01000025.1 GCF_000762405.1 Hoylesella timonensis S9-PR14
GTGTATTTAGCCCTTCGTGGTTTTATTCAGTGGATATTATATAGAAATATGATTCCATGGTCAAGAATCTCATCTAAATAATTAAACATAATGTTTTTATAAACTGCCAAAATATTATATCTTTGCATTATGGATTTTTTATTTTTATCAGTAGGACTTATTTTTGGTGGAGTTTTTATCTTTTTGTTGATAAACGGTAAGAAAAAAGCTATTGAAACACAATTGTTTTTGGTCAAACAACAAATGGAGCAGGAACAGTTGGGTAAGCAAGAATTGGAGAAGCGCATAGAACTTTTGCACGAAGAAAAAGACTCGCTGCAAAACAAAATGATTCAAGGACAGATTGATTTCCAACGTGTATCTTCAGAACTTGAATCGCAAAAAATATTCCATTCCAAAGAATCGGAAATGCGACGTGAACAGTTTGAGCAACAACTTAAAACTGTTCAGGCTCAATTTTCTAATTTGGCAACACAGATATTAGAACAGACATCTGAGCGTTTGAAATTGACAAACTCAGAGTCACTGGAGCACATTACGAAGCCACTGAAAGTTAATTTGGAGCAATTGCAGCAAGCTATTCAACAAACAAATCATGAATCTATTAAAAATACAGCATCGCTGACACAGCAACTCAAAGAAATGAGTTTGCAAACAGAAAAAATAGAAAATTCGGCACATCAATTAACAAATGTCATACGAGGCGGTAATCAGGTTCAAGGGTCGTGGGGAGAGCGCATTCTGACAGACATCTTAGAGACACAGGGATATATTGAAGGAGTTGATTATGATATACAATATACCCTTACCAACGAGAAAGGAGATGCCGTTAGAAATGACGATACGGGAAAACGAATGCGCCCTGATGTGATTTTGCATTATCCTAATAATGAGGATGTTATTATTGATGCCAAAATGTCGATAGACGCGTATTACAAATATGTGCAGACAACAGAAGAAGGACTAAAGAGAAAATATGCTACAGATTTGGTCAATAGCATTCGAACTCAAGCTAAAAATCTATCAAAAAAAGACTATAGCAGTTATGTTCAAGCACCTCGGAAAGCGATAGATTTTGTCATCATGTTTGTTCCCAATGAGGGTGCGCTACAATTGGCATTGGCTACCGAACCTCGCTTGTGGGGGGAAGCGTTTGAAAAACAAGTATTCATTACAAGTCAGCAAAACCTCATGGCGATTCTGAAGATGATTCAAATAGCTTGGCGACAATATACACAAACAGAAAATCAGAAGCGAGTTTTTTCTTTAGCAGAGGAGTTGTTGAAAAGAGTAGGGGAGTTTATCAAACGTTTTGATAAGATTGATACGGATATCATCAATCTTCGTAAACATTATGACGAAGCATATAATAAAGCATACACAGGAAGACAAAGCATTGTGCAGAAAGCCAACGAACTAAAAGAGTTGGGCGTGAAAGAGAGTGCCAACCAAGCCATACCTGCAACGAAGCCCGATTTACAAACTATCACAAATAACGAAGAATGAAAATAAATAAGAAAAAGCTCCTGTTTGTCTGTCTTGGTAATATTTGTCGTAGTCCAGCCGCAGAAGGTGTGATGAAGTCAATTATCAATGCAAACAAAGCCAATGCGAATTATGAAGTTGATTCAGCCGGTATTGGCAATTGGCACGTGGGTCAGCTTCCTGACTCAAGGATGAGAGCTTGTGGGTTGAAAAGGGGATACGTGTTTAACAGTCATGCAAGACAGTTTACAAAGTCAGATTTTCAATATTTCGACTACATCTTCGTCATGGATCAAGAAAATTATCGACAAATTACTTCGCAGACTCAAAATGAAGACGAGCGCAAAAAAGTTTTGATGTTGGCTGACTACATAACGCAACATGCAAATGTAAAAATAATTGCTGATCCATATTATGGTAACGAAAAAGATTTCAACAATGCGCTTGATTTAATAGAAGATGCTTGCCAACAATTATTTGTGGCATTAGAGACTTCATAATAAGTACACAAATGCAATCTGAAGATAGCATTTATGAACCAATTGTTTTGTAGATATTTAAAATATTGTTATTTTTGCAAATAGTTTAATTAATTATTGAATATGAGTGTAAAAAGAGTTTATACCTTCGGTAATGGAAAAGCAGAAGGTAAGGCAGATATGAGAAATCTGCTGGGTGGCAAAGGCGCAAATCTTGCCGAGATGAACCTAATTGGCGTACCTGTTCCTCCAGGATTTACGATTACGACAGATGTTTGTAATGAATACTTTGAAAAAGGTAAAGAAGAAGTTGTGCAACTCCTGCAAGAGGATGTTATCAAGGCTGTGAAGCATATTGAGACATTGATGAGCTCAAAATTTGGTGACGTTGCCAATCCGCTATTACTTTCAGTTCGTTCTGGTGCTCGTGCATCTATGCCAGGTATGATGGATACTATCCTAAATCTTGGATTGAATGATCAAGTGGTAAAGGGATTGATACAGAAGACTGGCAATGAACGTTTTGCATACGACAGCTATCGCCGTTTTGTACAAATGTATGGCGATGTGGTTTTAGGTATGAAGCCCGTTAACAAAGAGGATATCGACCCCTTTGAAGCGATCATCATGGAAGTAAAAGAAAAGCGAGGTATTTTTCTTGATAACGAACTGACTGTTGACGACCTGAAACAGTTGGTAGTTCGTTTTAAGGAGGCGATAAAGAAACAAACGGGCAAAGCTTTCCCCGATGACCCAATGGAGCAGCTATGGGGAGCTATTTGTTCTGTATTTGACAGTTGGATGAACGAGCGCGCTATCCTCTATCGCAAGATGGAAGGCATTCCTGCAGAGTGGGGGACCGCTGTCTCTGTAATGGCAATGGTCTTTGGTAATATGGGTAACACTTCTGCAACAGGAGTTTGTTTCTCACGTGATGCAGCAACTGGCGAAAATCGTTTTAATGGCGAGTATCTTGTAAATGCACAAGGAGAAGATGTCGTTGCTGGTATTCGAACTCCACAACAGATTACAAAAGAAGGAAGTTTACGATGGGCTAAGCAACAGAATATAGAAGAAGCTGTGCGTGCCAAAAATTATCCTTCAATGGAAGAGGCGATGCCTGAGATTTATGAACAACTGAACAGTATACAAGACAAACTTGAAAAGCATTATCACGATATGCAAGATATGGAGTTTACTGTACAAGAAGGAAAACTCTGGTTCTTGCAAACTCGCAATGGTAAACGTACTGGAACAGCCATGGTTAAGATTGCTATGGATTTGCTTCACGAAGGAGAGATTGACGAAAAAACTGCTTTGTTACGCTGTGAGCCAAATAAACTTGACGAGTTATTGCACCCTGTATTTGATAAGGTGGCTCAGAGTACAGCCAAGGTATTGACAAGAGGACTGCCAGCATCTCCTGGAGCAGCATGCGGTCAAATTGTATTCTTCGCTGACGATGCGGTCAAATGGCACGAAGATGGCAGACAAGTGGTTATGGTACGTATGGAGACCTCGCCAGAGGATTTAGCAGGTATGAGCGCAGCTGAAGGTATTCTGACGGCTCGTGGCGGTATGACTTCACACGCTGCTGTTGTAGCACGCGGTATGGGTAAGTGTTGTGTCTCTGGTGCTGGAGCCATTAGTGTGAATTACAAAGAACGCTTGGTAGAAATCGATGGTGTTATCTTACGTGAAGGTGATTATATCTCTATCAATGGTTCTACGGGTGAGGTTTATCAAGGTCAAGTAGAAACAAGAGCCGCTGAGGTAACAGGAGATTTTGCAGAACTAATGAAGCTTTGCAATAAATATACTAAACTGGTGGTTCGTACCAATGCTGATACACCTCATGATGCAGAAGTGGCTCACAACTTTGGCGCAGTAGGAATTGGACTTTGTCGTACAGAACACATGTTCTTTGAAAACGAAAAGATTAAGGCCATGCGTGAAATGATTTTGGCTGATTCGCAAGAAGGACGAGAAAAAGCGTTAGAGAAGCTATTGCCTTATCAAAAGCAAGACTTCTATGGTATTCTCAAGGCGATGGACGGACATCCAGTGAACATTCGTTTGTTAGATCCACCGTTGCACGAATTTGTGCCTCATGACTTAGCAGGTCAGGAAGTAATGGCTAAGGATATGGGCGTAAGTGTACAATACATTCAGAACCGTGTTAATAGTTTGAGTGAGCTTAACCCAATGTTAGGACATCGTGGATGTCGTTTGGGAAACACCTACCCAGAGATTACTGCCATGCAAACAAGAAGCAATCCTCGGTGCTGCCATACAGCTAAAGAAAGAAGGATTTGATCCTCGCCCAGAGATAATGGTGCCACTCATCGGTATGGTCAAAGAGTTTGACGTTCAAGAGGATGTGATTCGCTCAACAGCCAAAGAACTCTTCGAGGAAGAAGGTGTTGAGATTCCATTCCACATTGGAACCATGATTGAGATACCACGTGCAGCTTTGACAGCAGATCTCATTGCCAAACGTGCGGAGTATTTTAGCTTTGGTACGAATGACCTAACGCAGATGACGTTTGGTTATAGCCGAGATGACATTGCCAGCTTCTTACCTGTATATTTGGAAAAGAAGATTTTGAAAGTAGATCCTTTCCAAGTACTTGATCAAGATGGAGTAGGACAGTTAATTAAAATGGCTGTAGAGAAAGGACGTTCCACACGTAAGAACCTGATGTGTGGTATCTGTGGTGAACATGGTGGAGAACCATCGTCTGTTAAATTCTGTCATCGTGTAGGACTTGATTACGTGAGTTGCTCACCTTTCCGCGTACCTATTGCCAGATTAGCAGCCGCGCAAGCAGCAGTCGAGGAATAGGGAGAAGAAACTTTTGTAAATATGTTTGGGTAGTCTTGCATTCGCAAGGCTACCTCAAACGTAAATATGAGGACAATAAAGATATGTTATCGAGATTTTTAGTAATTATTTTTAGTCTTGTTTTGGCTACAAATACTTATGCAGAAAGAGGTGCTAAGGTCGGAAATGTCACCATGGGATTGGATTACGAGCAAGCACTTGATTCTATACGGACAGAATTTGGAAAGCCTAACATGGTGAACCAAGATACGGTATTGTTCAGAAATTTATCTTATAGAGGGTTTGTTTTTGATAAAGTATTGTTTAAATTCAAAGCCGCCAAGTTCAATGAAGCCCGTTTTTTTATCTATGCAAAAAACAAAGCCGCTGCTGTCAAAGATTTAAGTAGGTTGTCAGAAGCTTTCAAGAAGAACTACTCTCTTGCAGAAGATTATGAAGATGGTTTGTTCTTTTACAAGGGTGGAATATCTCCTAAGGGGATAGGGCATTTGTTCACCATTTCAGTTGCAAAGAGACAAGGCACATGGAATACGGAATTAACCTTTGGACCTTTTTAAAAGATTTCCAAGCTTAATCACGTTTTTCAATGCATGCAAATGAAGCTTAACTGGAATATTGAAAGATTTAATTTATGTTAGAAAACATAATATATCCATAGAAAACTTGTAGGTAACAATAATATTTGTACCTTTGCATTGTGTTTTTCATGGTATTAGATTATTAAGGTTAATGAAGATTGATTGTCGTGAGACAATCAATTTTTTTGTATTCACTCTTTTTACCCGAGGGGTTGAACGATGCAACGCAAAAGCGTTGTACTATAAAATGAAGGAGGGATGTTGCATTCACCATTCGTTATCTGCTCACAAACTCGTCAAATTGTTTGTTCACTTCAAGCATCCATTCGGGAAGTTTCGCGATTGCGTTATCAATCAATTCTTTAGGCATGGTCTTGTAAAAAGCGTATGCCATGGGACCAGAAATGGCAGCCAAAGTGTCTGCATCACCGCCTAAGGCAATTGCCAACTTCAAACAGTCCGCATAATCTGTGCTTTCTAAGAAGCAAATTAGGGCAGCTGGGACTGTCTGTTGGCAGGTCTCATCAAAATCATAGTTGGGTTTTATACCTTGATAGGTCAAGTCCGACCAATTTGGGTAGTATTTTTCAAGTATATGCTCTCGAATAAAATCTTTGTTTTTCCCTTGCATACCGTAGAATATAGCCAAAGCAGTTGCTACTGCTCCTTTAATTCCCTCGGGATGATTATGGGTAGGCATCGCTGTCTGTGTAGCCAGTTCTATACATTCTTTGGCATCCTTAGCCATAAATCCAGCCGATGAAACCCTCATGGCACTGCCATTGCCAAAGGAATTATACGGAGGTTGAATATCTTTTGCTATCAGCCATCTTGCAAAACGTCCGCCAAATCCACGATATAAGTCTGCACGACATCTCTTCCAAAGGTTTTCAGTCATATTCAAATTCTTTATAAGTGCTTCTGCGCATGCAAACGTGCAAACAGTATCATCAGTATAAGTATTCGATGAAAGTAGTAAATTGACCGCATTATAATTTTTTGTTCGATTTTCAAATTCGTACGGCATTCCTGCGATGTCGCCAATTGCAGCGCTTAATAGTAGATTCTTCATAGTCAATATTTTTTTTGTTTAGCATTCTAAATCCTTGCCATCAATGGCTAAATTTCTCTTCAGAGTCGAGAAATAATAAAACTCCCTTTTGCAACACTTGTCATGTAAGACTCACATGGTTAATTTTACGGAGCAAACACACTCTCTTCCTCTCAATTGATAGTTATAGGTAAATGTATTGACAGAGTTGTAGATGGTATATCCATATTGTTGTTGATTCAAAATGTTTCTGATGTCAAGAGAAATTTTAATAGCTTTTTTTCTAAACGATAACCCCATATCCAACAAGCTCATTACCTTTGTTACATCTTTCGTCAATTCATTCTTGACAATGTCAGCAGAGGTGTCAAACGTGAAGCCATCGAATGGCATAATTCTCAAAGACACCTTGTGCTGCTGACTCAGATAGCTGTTGCTCTGATACTTTGTAGAAAGATAAGTCTTGGCAAACATTCCATGATAATCTAACTCCACATACTTAAAAGGTTGTGAAGTTAGTTTTGGAGCGAAAATCCAACTTTTCAAAGTGCATTTCTGCTGAACATCATTCTGCAAAGTCGTTTCTCGTTTCCATTGGTAAACACCATTTACTGAAATTTTGGTCTTGATAGGCTCTATAAATTTGGTGATACCGATTTGCTCCATCAAACTTCTTCCTGTATTTGGGGCGTATATTTTCGACATGGTGACGAGCGTTGAGCTTGCGTCTTGGTTCAAAAGCAAGTTGTTCTTTTCCTGATTATAAAGAAGGTCTACATTGAGGAACAACATTTTCAGTGGTATCTTATAGTCGTAATGAAGCGAGGCATTCAAACTTTTGTTGTCTGCCAATATACCAGAACCAATTTTCAGCGAGGTATCATTGATTCTGACAGGTGCTTTCAAGAAGTCCAGAATGTCACCAAAGTTACGGGCATAGAACAGATTGGTACGCAGCACAGAAAGGGAGCTTACCTTATAGTTGCCATACACGCTTGGGCAGATGGAATAATACCAAGTGCCAGCTGATGATGCCGACATGTGGTCTCTATGCGCTATATAGTCTATGCGCATCGGTATTTCCACTCGAAAGACATATTTGTATTGAGGATGCGAATACTCATATTGCGGTGCCAACGCCATTCTGAGGTTCTGCATACTCACGTCGTTGCCTTCATCTGTCGGCTGCAAGTTCGTCTTCACCTTATCTATATAGTAGTTCAACATCAATGGCAAATAGATGCGAGAGTTAAGATGCTTCTTCGATACAGAGATGGTGTTCTCCGTTTTGAACTTTTGTCCATTGGCATTTTGCACCACACCATCGGCAGTTTCCTTGTTAAGAGAAATCTTTCCCATCGGCGAACCTTGATATGACATGATAGATGTAACCGACCAACGTAAATTCTTGTGATACCACAAGGTGGAGAACTTGTTGTTCACATGAAACTCACGCATAGTTTGCTTTTGGTTAAAGAGTAACCCGTTTTCCCTTGTTGGCAATTCTGATGTTAGAAAAGAACCTGTGCCAGACAAAGTGTTTCTGAGATAAGTCTTATCCGAATTGTCTTTATATTCCAACAGAATGCTCGGACGATGTACAGTTAATAGAGGTGAATACGCTTGGGCAATCATGATATGATGATCTGCATCCGCATAATTTCTCGTCAAACTATAATCGTACTTACTTTTGGCATAGCTATAACCTATATTCCCTTTTAAGGTAACATCCTTTTGAATCTTTTTCAATAGGTTGAACGACACCAACCTGTCTGTTGGTGAAGCATATCTGTCAACATCAATAGGAGGTGTGGAAGCCGAAAGATTCCCCAATAAATGAGACACTGTAGAGGATGTCTCTTGCTTGGCAAAGTGATTCGTTCCGTCTGTCAAAGCAAACTGATTGATGTTGCCAACTTTTAGTGAAGCCAACATTTGGAAGTTTGACATGAAGAGCATTCCTGCACCATTCACTTCATACAAAGTATGCTTACCCACACCAAGCGACCCACCATAAGAGCCAACGGGTTTGAACTTTGCCTTGTTGCTCATTTTTACATTGATTGCTACGTTGTCGGAAAAGACATCCTTTTTGGCTTTCACAGCTTGATGGTTGCTCAACACTTCCACGGTGCTTACTAACGAAGCAGGAATGTTAGTGGTTGCTATGTTATAGCGTCCACCCAACAAATCCATGTTGTCAATGTAAAAATTAGAAATCTCTTTACCCAGATATTTGATGGAACCTTTGTCCTCTACTTCAATGCCTGGGAGTTTCTTCAAGGCATCTTTCAAAGTGTAGTCATTCTTTCCTATATACGAGGCTAAGTTGTAAGACAGGGTGTCACCTCGTTGGTAGATGGCAGGAGCTTTTACCACGACTTCTTTCAATGCAGTTGTTTTCTCTTTCAGGATGAAGTCGCACTTCTGTGAGATATTCTTGATTTCTCTCTTGGCCTTCTCATATCCAATGGTTTCGGCTGTAATGATGAGCTGTTTGGCATCTGTCTTCAGCGTTAACTGATAAGTTCCCTTTTCTGATGTTCGTGCAAAGGCTAAAGTTGCTTTGTCAGCAGTAGCCTTTACGATGACACCTTCCAAAGCCAAGCCTGTAGAATCACGCACAAATCCTGTAACTACACTTTGGGAAAAAGAGGAGTTACAGAGGCATGTCAACAGCATCAAAATCGAGAATATTCTCCTATTCATCAATGTGCAATGTTTACTTCAATTCCAGTGGAACATATCCATTAGGGCGAACTCTCAACACCACACCATTGATCAAGGTACGATGTCCGCCTTCCTCAGATTTCAGAACAATCATCTCGCTGATGGCTTCCGCAGGGATGTTGCCCATTGGATTTATCTCAAACTTGTTCTTCGCTTTAATGAATTGCTCTCTTGAAATATTGATGGGATTGGCGTATGGCTTCAAGTTCATCGGAGTGTTGGATTTACGGAACGTGATTGCCTTGAACTGATGTATGTTTTCTGCATCGTTAGCCGCCAATACTAATCCTGGCAAACCGCAAAGTTTCCAAGGTCCAAAGGACACAGGTATCTCAGAAGAATACCAAACCGTCCACGTTCTGCCACCATATTCTCCCACTGCCTTTTGACAAGTGTATCCACAGATCGTGTCAGTTTCCTCTGAAAGGTTCCAATTGATGGGTGTGGCGCTCTCGGTATAACTGTAGTAATTTGGTGTGATGATGCTATAAACAGTCAACTTACCTTTAGGTTCATTTTGGGAAACAGACTGGTCGAAGAGCATGTCGTTTCTCATTTCTTGTGCCTTGAACTTCTGGATGTCAGCTTCTGGAGCCTTGCAAGCTATGGCTGAGTCTGCCTGAAAGGTGGTATAATCAGAAAACTTTGCTGTGTTTCTGCCGATTTGAAGAATGGTAGAGGTCGCATCAATAGAACCTTTGGTGTTTTTTACTTGATACTCGTAGATGCACTCGTATTCATCTATGAGAGAAGAACTTGCATTCTGCCCGAATGCTACAGATGTTAAACAGACAGCAGCTGTCAATAAAACAAATTTTTTCATATTCTATGTTTTTTATAGTTGTTACTCATGTCATTTCGCTTGGCTTATAGGACAATTTATCAACGTGGAAGAGTCAACTTTTGAATTAGAATGATACTTCGCGTATAAAATTGATTCGCAGTTTTCAAATGCCATATATCCAATTTATGATAGCAAATTTACAAAAAAAATGCGATATATAAGCCCATATGAATAAAAAATGCTTTTTCGTTAGAAGAAAAATACAGAAAAATGGATGCCCTTGCGCATGCAACGGATAAAGGAAAAGTTGGAAATCCCTCTCAAACTATACCGGAATACCATAGGCTCCAAGTTCTTGCAACCGAGAAACACTATCATGAGTGATTTCAAATAGAGGGTGTATCATAAAGCAGAATTATGATACACCCTCTTGTTGTACACCCTTAGGGATTCGAACCCTAGACCCACTGATTAAGAGTCAGTTGCTCTA